>DASZRI010000027.1:0-45509 GCA_035549215.1 Gemmatimonadaceae bacterium
TGCGCGCACCGGTTGTCCCGCAGGAAGCAGGTGCGCCAGCGCCCACACGACCGGGAAGACCACGATCCCCGCGACGAGCGTGGCGACGCCAAGATACGCGAGATACGCGAAACGCCTGAGGGCGCGAACCGCGCCACGGAACGCGTTCCGCGCGGCGTGCGCGGCAAGCCGGGTGCGCAGTGTCCATGGCGCACCGCGGCGAACACCCATGGCCCCTTCTGCATATGCCTGCGCGGCCGCCGAGCGACGGATCTTGCCCGAGGGTGTCTTGGGGACCGTGCCTGGTGCGACGACGCGGACGACATCGGGTGGAAGGCCGATGCCGACGGAGACCGCCTCGACTACGCCACGCTCGAGCTGCTCGCGCTCCGCGACGGATTCCGCGTGCGACTCGGCGATGACGACCAGTTGCTCCGTGCCTGACGCTGGATCGGCGATTCCGAACGCGACTACGCAGCCCTTGCGGACGCCCTCGACGCCGCCGGCGATTTCCTCGATCTCCTGGGGGACGAGGTTGCGGCCACCCTTGATGATGAGGTCCTTCACGCGGCCCGTGATGAAGAGCTCGCCGCCGCTGGCATAGGCCAGGTCGCCGCTGTCTATCCACCCGTCGCTGGCGACGGCGCGCGCGGTGGCATCCGGGTTGTGGTAGTAGCCGATCATGCACGACGGACCGCGGAACCACAGTCGGCCCACGGTGCGCTCGGCCACGTCGGCGCCGGCGTCGTCCACGACGCGCACCTCGTGATCGCGCAGCGCGCGGCCGACGGACACGAAGCGGAGCGCGGACGGATCATCGGGCGACGCGGGCACCGCGCGTCCATGGCGGGCGAACGGCTCACGCGCGACGATATCCACGAGCGGCGCGCGGTCGATGGGCGGGAAGCACAGCGCGACCGCAGACTCCGCCAGCCCGTACACCGGCATGAACGCCTCGCGTCGGAATCCGCAGCGCGCGAACCGCGTCGCGAACCGGTCGAGCGTGGCCGCGCTGACGGGCTCCGATCCGTTCAGCGCGCAGCGCCACGCGGAGAGGTCGAGTCCCTCGATGGCATCGTCGCGCACCTTCCGCACGCAGAGCTCGTACGCGAAGTTCGGCGCCGCGGCGAGCGTGGCACGGTGCTGGTGCATGGCCCAGAGCCAGCGCTCGGGACGCGCGAGAAACGCGAGCGGCGACATGAGCCCGAGCGGCATTCCCTGCACCATGCAGGTGAGCCACGTGCCGATGAGCCCCATGTCGTGGTACAGGGGCAGCCAGCTCACAACAACGTCGGTGGGGCGAAGGTCCACGCCCGACGAGATGGCGCGGATGTTCGCGAGCAGGTTCGCGTGCGAGAGCAGCACGCCCTTGGGATCGCCCGTGCTTCCCGACGTGTACTGGATGAGCGCGGGCGCGTCAGCGGCGACGACCGGCAGTTCGCTGGTCAGCGGCTCGCCATCCGCAACGAGCGCCGGCACGGTGAGCGGGCTCGCGAGCGTCGGCGCCTCCGCGCGCAGCACGCGCACGACGGGCTCCGCCTCCGGCATGGCGATGAGCAGCTGCGCCTCCGCGTTGGCCAAGATGCGCGACTGTCGCTGCAGGTATTCGCCAAGTCGATCGAGGCGGACTGGCGGATACAGCGGGACCGCGACGCCACCGGCGGCGAGCACGCCCATGAAAGCCTGCAGGTAGTCACTGCTCGTGGGGAGCATGATGGCGACTGGTTCACCGCGCCGGACCCCGCGCGCGACGAGCGCGCGGGCGATGCACGATGCGCCGCGCCAGAGGCCGCCATAGGTGATCGGCTCGACATGGTCGTCCACGTGCAGGTGCACGTGGACGCGCGCGGGCTCGGCTGTCGCGTGGCGCTGCAGGGCGTCCACGAGCGTCGCAACGTCCTCGAGGCGCAATGCACTCGCCGGCTCGACCGGCGTGCGGAGTGCGGGGATGACGCCGGCAAGTCGCGGCGCACTGCCGAGTGCTGCGGCGATCTCGTGCACGGTGTCCAGCTGGAGGAAGCGGCTGCCCAGCTCGCGGCCGAACGTGCCCTCGAGCCGGCTGAGCAGCTCGGCGCGCTCCAGGCTCCCGAGCCCGACGTCACGCTCAAGCGACGCGGTGGGCGTCACGGCGCGGACAGCACGATCGCCGCGCAGCTCGAGCGCCAGGTCGCGGACCGCCTGCAGGACGCGCTGTTCGTCGGTCGCCGCCTGCTCCGGCGCCGCGACGGATGTCATGCGAGGCGTATATCCTCCCGCCACGCCGCTTCAGCGAGCGCCCGGGCGTGGCCAAGGATGGAAGATGCACCGGGCCCCCCATGTTTCCCGCCCGGAATTCCTTGATGGCAGCCAATGCGTTCTCGCCACACCGCGGCCGCGTCTTTGTGTGGCCTTAATGCCCGCAGCAGCCGTAGCCGGCTCGTTTTGCACTTTGGGGCCGACCCGCTAGCGTTAGCGTCGTGCCAACAGCACCATCCGTAGTGCACCGGCGATAGCCATGCCAACCGCGTATCGCCGCGTCAAGCAACTGCTCTTCGGGCGGCCCCTGCCGAGTGAGCGCCTGGAGCATGAGCGCCTGTCCAAGCGGACCGCGCTTGCCGTGCTGTCCTCGGATGCGATCTCGTCCGTGGCGTACGCCACCGACCAGATCCTGTACGTCGTCGGCGGTGCCATCGGCGCCGTGGCCATCGGCTACGTGGTGCCGATCTCGGCGATCATCGTCGGGCTGCTGCTGCTCGTCGGGCTCTCATACCGCCAGACGATCTTCGCGTACCCGAACGGCGGCGGCTCATACACGGTTGCGAAGGAGAACCTGGGCACGGCGCCGGGGCTCATTGCCGCGGCCGCGTTGCTCACCGACTACATCCTGACGGTCGCGGTATCCATCTCGTCGGGCGTCGCCGCGATCACGTCGGCGTACGCGTCGCTGGTGCCGCACACGATCGCGCTGTGCGTCGGCGCGATCCTGCTGCTCATGATCGTGAACCTGCGCGGCGTGCGCGAGTCGGGTGCGTTCTTCAGCGTGCCGACGTACGTGTTCATCGTCATGATGCTCGCGCTGATCGGCTTCGGGTTGTTCCGCTGGGGCACCGGAACCGAGCTGCCCGTGACGGTGGCGAACACGCCGAAGATCGATCCGGTGTCCGCGCGGCTGCACGGCACGGGCGCGCTCACCGGGTTCGCGCTCTTCTACCTGCTGCTGCGCGGGTTCGCGGAAGGCTGCTCGGCGATGACGGGCACCGAGGCGATCTCGAACGGCATCCAGGCCTTCAAGCAGCCGACGCAGCGCAACGCCGCGGTCACGCTCGGCTGGATGGTGGTGATCCTCGGTGCGTTCTTCATGGGCGTGGGCGTGCTGGATCACCACTACCTGATCATGCACACCGAGCAGGAGACGGTGCTCTCGCAACTCGGGCATCGCATCTTCGGCAGCGGGCCCGCGTACTTCGCGCTGCAGTACTCGACGTTCGCGGTGCTGGTGCTGGCGGCGAACACGGCGTTCGCGGACTTCCCGCGGCTCGCGGGTATCCTGGCCAACGACCGCTATATGCCGCGGCAGTTCTCGGCGCGCGGCGACCGCCTGGCGTTCTCCAACGGCATCGTGGTGCTGGCGCTGGTGGCCGCCTTGCTGGTGATGGCCTTCCACGGCGACACGACGCGGCTGGTGCCGCTGTATGCCATCGGCGTGTTCGTGTGCTTCACCCTGTCGCAGGCGGGCATGGTGATGCACTGGCTGCGGTCCCATGAGCCGGGCTGGCGCTGGCGGGCCGCGCTCAACGGCATCGGCGCGGTTGCCACCGGCATCGTCTCGGTGGTGCAGGTGGTGACGAAGTTCGCGGCCGGCGGATGGATCGTGGTCCTGATCATTCCGGTGATCATCTGGCTGCTCGTACTCATCCATCGCCATTACGCGCAGTTCGCCGAGGACATCAAGTTCACCGGCCTGAGCCCGATCATGCCGCTGCACCACACGGTGATCGTGCCGGTGAGCGGGATCAACCTGGCGGTGTCCGGCGCGCTCGTGTACGCGACGACGATCTCGGACGAGGTGGTCGCGGTGTACGTGGAGACGGAGAAGGAAAAGAGCGAGCAGCTCCAGCGCGAGTGGGAGCAGTGGGACGTGGGCGTCCCGCTCGTGGTGCTGCCCTCGCCGTACCGCTCCGTGCTGCGCCCGCTCGTGGAGTACGTCGAGAACCTGCGGATGGTGAGCCCCGGCGAGCTCGTCACGGTGGTCGTGCCCGAGGTGGTGCCCAAGCGGTGGTGGGAACACCTGCTGCACAACAAGACGGCGCTCTACCTGCGCACCGCGCTGATGTTCAAGCCGAACGTTGTGGTGACCGCGGTGCCGTACCTGCTGGGCCACGCGTACCGGCTGCGCGACTGGATGCAGATGGACGAGGACCTTGGCGAGGTGGGGGAAGCGCTGACATAAAGCCACCCCTCCTCCCGATGCCTGGGCGCCCCAGTGCGGCGTATGCTGCACCATCTTCCCAGGACGCCGATCGTGGTCTCCCCAACGAGTCTGGCCGGGCGCCTGTACGCTGCGGGATCGCTGGCAAACGAGGGCGACGGATTCGCGTTCACCATCGTGAACGCCCTCGCAAACGCGCGTTTGACCGGCGTATCCGAGCTGCGCGTGGACGACGCGCCGATCGAGCTCGAGATGGTCACGCTCGACCTTGGCGCAGGACCCTTCGCGGCGTCGTCGCTCGAGGCGAGACATCCGCTCGACTTTCCGGTGCGGCAGCGGGCGCGGGTGCGTTGCGCCGCGGGACCGCTCGCGAACGGCGCGCACGAGATCCGCGTCCGGCTGCAGACCGATCCCTATGGTGAGCTCGAGCTCACGGCGGGCGATGCCATCGGCATGTCGCCGGACGAGCGTCCGCGAATCCCGAACCTGAAGGGTTCCGCAGAGGACTACGCGCCCGAGATGGTCGCGCGGCGCCAGGCATTCGCGGAAGAGTTCACGGGCGTCCACCTGCGCCACGTGCCCGCGCATTCCTCGCCGGCGTCGGAGACGCGCGGGAACATCGAGAACTTCACCGGCGTCGCGCAGGTGCCGCTGGGGCTCGCGGGTCCGCTGCGCATCAATGGCGAGCACGCCAATGGCGAGTTCCTGATCCCGCTGGCCACGACGGAAGGCTCGCTCGTCGCGTCCTACAGCCGCGGCATGAAGGTCGCCTCGCTGGCCGGCGGCGTGACGACGACGATCTCCGGCGGCGGGATGCAGCGCGCGCCCGTCTTCGAATTCGCGTCGGCGCGCGAGGCACGGGACTTCATCGCCTGGGTGGACGAGCACCTGGCCGAGATCCGCGCCGAGGCCGAGGCAACGTCGCGCGTGGCGCGACTGGTGCGCGTGGAGCCGTACCTGTCGAACAAGTTCGCCTTCCTGCGCTTCAACTTCACCACGGGCGACGCCGCGGGGCAGAACATGGTGGGCAAGGCGACTTATGCCGCCTACCAGTGGATCCTGGCGCACCAGACCACGGTCCGCCGCGCGTACCTGGAATCCAACTTTGCGACCGACAAGAAGGCGTCGTTCGTGAACGTGCTCCACCCGCGCGGCAAGCGCGTCACGGCCGAGGCGACCGTCCCTCGCGAGCTCCTGCGCGAGCACCTGCGCGTGGAGCCGGAGCAACTGGCGCACCACTGGGCGGTGGCCAACATCGGGGCCATGCTGTCAGGCGCCAACAACAACGGGCTGCACTCGGTGAACGCGATCACCGCGATGTTCATCGCCACGGGGCAGGACGTGGCGAACGTAGCCGAGGGTGCTGCAGCGACGGTGTACACCGAGATCACGCCCGACCAGGCGCTCTACTTCTCCATCACGATCCCGTCGCTCATCGTCGCGACACACGGCGGCGGCACGCACCTGGCCACGCAGCGCGAATGCCTGGAGATGCTCGGCTGCTGGGGCAAGGGCAAGGTGGAGAAGCTGGCGGAGATCGTCGCCGCGACCGTGCTTGCGGGAGAGCTCTCGCTGGCGGCGGCGATCTCGTCGCTGGAGTGGGTGTCTGCGCACGAGCAGCTCGGGCGCAATCGATGACCACACAGGCTGTGGCGCGCCCGCGCAAGCACGTGAAAGCCGCGCCCGGGTTCGTGCCGATGGAAGTTCGTGCGCCGCCGGGAATCGTGCGTCGCGCGCTGACCACGAACCGGCACCTGGTCGGGCTGATGTGCGGCGGGCTCATTGCGTGGACCCGCGCACGCATGGAGCGCCGAGCAGCGGGTGAGCGCATGGGGGCACGGCTGCTGCTCGCCCGTGCGCTGGCCGCAGCCGTGCGGCCGCTCGTGCGCAAGGATCTCGTGGACCTGCCCTTCGCCGTGCAGTTCCGTCGGCGCCTCGAGATGCTCGGCCCGACGTACATCAAGCTCGGCCAGATCCTGAGCCTGCGCGAGGACATCCTGCCGTCGAGCGTGACGAGCGAACTGCGCAACCTGCTGAACCGGCTGCCGGTGGTCCCGTTCGACACGTTCCGCGCGTCGGTGGAGGAGGACCTCGGCCGCCCGGTCGAGCGCCTCTACTCCTGGATCAACCCGGAGCCACTCGGCTCCGCGTCCATCGCCCAGATCCACCGCGCCACGACGATCGACGGCATGGACGTCGTGATCAAGGTCGTGAAGCCCGGAGTGGCCGAGACCCTGCGGCGTGATTCGCTGCTTCTGCGCATGCTGGGCGCCGGGCTGCAGCTCGTGATCCCGCGCTACCAGCCGCGCCGCATCATCGCCGAGTTCTGCGACTATACGCTGCGGGAAGTGGACCTGCGGCGCGAGGCCGACAACGCGGAAACGTTCGCGGCCAACTTCCGCGACCTGAAGGACGTCGTGTTCCCGGCCATCGACCGGCATCGCAGCGGGCTGCGCGTGCTGACGATGGAATACCTGGACGGCGTCCGGCCCGATGCGCCCGAGGCCGTGGCGCTGGGCGAGGACGTGCGCCAGCACCTCGTGGACCTCGGCGCGGAGTCCATCATCCGGATGCTGTACCGCGACGGCTTCTTCCACGCGGACCTGCATCCCGGGAACCTGCTCATCCTGCCGGGCAGCAAGGTCGGGTTCATCGACCTCGGGATGGTCGGGCGCTTTGACGACGAGCTGCGCCGGGCGCTGCTCTACTACTACTACTCGCTGGTGACGGGCGACCACGAGAACGCCGCGCGCTACCTGGCGGCGGTCGCCGTGCCGGGTCGGGGTGGCGACCCGGCGGGATTCCGGCGCGAAGTGGCCGAGATTTCGTCGCGGTGGCATCGCGCCTCCAGCTTCGAGAGCTTCTCGCTGGCGCAGCTCGTCCTGGAGTCGGTGGCCAAGGGCGCGCAGTTCCGGATGTACTTCCCGGTGGAACTCGTGCTGATGGTGAAGGCGCTGGTCACGTTCGAGGGCGTGGGCCACGTGCTGCTGCCCGCATTCGACGTGGCCGATGTCTCGCGCCGTCACATGCGGCGCGTGTTCCTGGAGCAGTTCAGCCCGGTGCGCGTGATCCGCGAGGGATTGCGCGAGACGCCCGACCTGGTGGACGCGATGGTGAAGCTGCCGTCGCTCGTCACGGAAGGGGTGCGTGTGCTGCAGCGAAGCACACAGGCGCCGGCCGAGCATCCGCTGGCAGGGGTGCGCGGCACCCTCATCGCGGGGTTCTGCCTCGTGGCGGCCGCGATCCTGATGGCGTTCCACCAGCCGTGGCCGGTGTGGGGCGGGCTGTTCCTCGCCGCGATCGTGCTCGCGTTCCGGCGCGGAGGGTAGCGACGTGTCCGCCGCCACTGAAACGCCCTCGACGGTGACTCCCGCGACGTACGAGCCCTTCGACCCGGAGTACTGTCGCCAGTTGATGACCCGCGCCATCGGTCCGATGCTGGACCACTACTTCCGGCCGACGTTCGTCGGGGCGGAGAAGCTGCCGAAGCGCGGTCCGCTGATCCTGGCCGCGAACCACAGTGGCACGGCGTTCCCGTACGACGCCATCGCCCTGGACTTCGCGCTCTGGCAGCACGACGACATGGATCCGGCCGCCAAGTGCCGCTCCGTGTTCGAGAAGGAACTGACGTCGGTGTGGTGGATGCGGCCGTTCGGCGTGGACAACCTGTGGCGCCGCGGCGGCGGCGTAGACATGACGTTCGACAACTTCGAACGGCTGCTCGAGCGCGGCGACCGCGTGCTCTACTACCCGGAAGGCGTGCCGGGCATCGGGAAGGGATTCCAGCACCGGTACCAGCTGCAGCGCTTCCGGACGAGCTTCGTGCGCCTGGCAGCGCGGCACAACGTGCCGATCTACCCGATCTATGTGGTGAACGCGGAATGGGTGATGCCGCTGCACTTCACGTGGAAGCCGCTCGACCACCTGATGATGAAGCTGTTCCACGTGCCGTACCTGCCGCTGCCGGCCGGGCTGCTGGCCATCCTGCTCCCGTGGATGTGGTATCTCGCGCTGCCGGCGCATGTCGTCTTCGTCATCGGCGACCCGATCGACGCGCGGAAGCTGCTGCGCGACGTGGGGGCCGACGATTGGCGCGAACCCGACCGGACAGCGCTGGACCGCGCGGCGCACCGCGCGCGGCGCATCATGCAGGAACAGCTCGAGAAGCTCGTCGTGGAGCACGGCCGCAAGCCGTACGACTGGCGCGGGCTGCTGGCGTCATGGCGGAAGGCTGGGCGCAGGATCTGGAGCGTGCTTCCCACAGGTTGGGCGGTGGCATTCATCCGCACGGAGCGGGACATGCACCGCCCGCCGGCGCGGAACCGGCTCCATGCGTTGCTGCGCGACTTCGACCTGCTGGCGTTCTACGTGCCCTGCGGGTGGCCGCTGCTCTCGCTGGCGCGAATGCTGCGCAAGCCGCCGTGCGGGTATCGCGGCCTCTCGCGCGACGCGGCGCGCGAGAGGCAGGGGGCGTTCGTGTGGCGCCTGGCGGAGCGGCCGCTACCGCCGCGAGCGGACGCGCGCTGACGCCTTGGTGCGGCGCGGGGCAGGGAGCGCAAGCTGTCGCGAGCTTCCTTCGAGCGTGCGCAATGCGCGGTCGAGCGACTCCAGCGCGGGCAGTGTTTCAGCGGCGGGCAGCGACGCGGCTTCGAGCCCCGCGCTCGACCACACGTCACGCGTGACGTCGTCCAGGATGTCGCCGCGCAGCGCCAGCCCGTGCACCGCCAGCACCGGCGCAAGCTCGTCGAAGCGGCGGCGCAGCTCGCGCCGCGTGGCGTCGTACCCGCGACGGCAGATGTGCCGCCGCGCGCGGAAGCTGAACACGTTCGAGAAGAACAGCTCGTACTCGTCCGAGTCCGGCTCGAGCAGCACCACGTCGGCATCGGGGAATCGCGCCGAGTAGCGCGCGAAGCCGATGCGCAGGCGCGAGTGGATGAGCGTCCGGAAAGTCTGCGACAGCACGCCGGTGAGCCCGGATTCCACGAGCACATCCTCGGGCAGGCGCCCGGCCCGCACGGCCGCCGCCGCATCCACCGGCACGATGGGATTGATGCAGAACAGCAGCTCCGCGCCCTGCTCCAGCGCCACCGACGCGTGCACGGTCTTGATCAGCACGCCGTCCAGGCACTGGCGTCCCTCGATCTTCACCGGTGGATAGACACCCGGCAGCGCAGTGCTGGCCTGCACGGCCGTCGAGATCGGGATATGGTCCCACCCCTTGCTGCCGAAGCGGATCGCCTTGCCGCGGTCCAGGTCGGAGGCGACGACCGTGAGGCGGTGCTTCAGCTCGCGGAAGTCGTCGGTGCGCCCCTCGACGGAGAAGATGTCGTGCATGTAGCGACGGATGGGCTCGTTGTCGAACACGCCGACGGGCAGCGCCTGCGTGAGCAGGCTCATGGCCTCGCCGATGCCCTGTGCGCCCGGGCGCCGCCCGATCTCGCGCAGCGACTCGAACAGCAGGCGCGGCAGCTTGAGCCCGCGTCGCGCGAACTCGCGGTACGCCGGCGTGAAGAAGATCTCCGGGCGCAGCGGGTTCACTCCCGGCTCGTCGCGGAGGACCGCGCGCAGCATCTGCTGCGTGGTGAGCCCGTTGGCCAGGCACGCGGCGACAAACGAGCCCGCGCTCACGCCCACGTAGCTCCACGCGTCGCTGAGGTCCAGCCCCTCGACGGCTTCCTCGAGCGCGCGCAGGGCGCCGATCTCGTACATCGCGCCCACGGGCCCGCCGCCGGCGAGCGCCAGCCCCACGCGCGGTCGCGCGGATCCCGCTCGCCGGCGGGCCACCTGGCGCTCCTTACGCAGTGGCCGGCGTCGCCGTCGCTCGACGCTTGGTCGTGGCGCGGCGCGCGCGCGTGCGCACCGGCTTCTCTTCCAGCGCCCTGGTCAGCCGCTCGACGCGGCGCGTGAGCCCCTCGATCTCCTTCTTGGTCGGGAGGCCGAGCCGATGCAGCACGTCCGTCATCCCCTCGTCCAGCCCTTCCGTGACGCGCGTCATCGCCGTGCCGGCTGCCTTCCGCACGTCCAGCCGCTCGCGCATGTCATCCAGTTGCGCGCGCGCCGCATGCTCGAAGGTCTTGCCGCGCTTGACCAGCGTCTTGAAGATCCGGCCGCTCTCGTCGCCAGCAATCGAGAGCGCGCCAAGCCCGGCGAGCCAGATCTGGTAGGCGGAATCCCCCACCATCGGGATCACTTGCTGTTTCTCGACTGTCTTCGGCATAGCCCACGCCTCCATTCGGTGTGCTCGCAGCGAAGGCACCAATGCCGCCTTCGCGGTGGACATCGCGGGTCCGACGCACCACGCGGGCCACCGCCTCAATCTGCGTGCCACGAGGCGCGCTATCTGTAAGGCGATGTCGGATGTACGGTGAGGGAACCGCCAGAGCGCCGCGCGTGCGACAACGGCGGTCCCGCGCGATCGGGAATGCGCGTCATCGCGTACTCGGCGAGCGCCGTGATCGTGAGGCTCGGGTTCACGCCCGGGTTCGCCGGTACGATCGAACCGTCCACGACGAAGAGCCCGGGATATCCGTGTACGGCACAGTCCACGTCCACCACGCCTTCCGTGCCGTCGCGCCCCATCGGGCACCCGCCCAGGATGTGCGCGGTCAGCGGCACGCCGAACAGTCCCTCGTTCACCGAGCCCGAAAGGATGCCGCCCGTGCGCTCTGCAAACGCCTGTGCCACCTGGCGACCGACTTCCGTGGCGCCGCTCGCCTCGCTCCCCACGTCGGCCGTGCTCACGAGGTCGCGGCGGAAGCCGCTGAGCCAGCTCCGGCCCGGGCGCAACCGGATGCGGTTGTCCACCGTCTGCATCACCAGCAGCACGGTCGCGCGCTGCGCCCAGCCCGGCAGCAGGTGCGTGCGCATGAAGTCCACCGGATGCGCGACGACCTGCGCGAGCGAGCGCATCACGCGCCCGAGCAGCGTGCGTCCGCTGGTCAGCGGGCCGCTCAGGAAGCGCATGGCGGACGACCCCGCGGGATAGCGCACCGGCTCCACCGTCGTCACAGCATCAGCGTTGATGATGGACGTGATCGCCACGCCCTGCGAGTAGTCCACGTCGCGCGTGCGGCTCACCACGCCCAGGATGCTCTCGCTGTTCGTGCGCACGGAATTGCCGAGCGCCGGCGAGAGCTGCTCCAGTGAGCGCGTCACGTCGCGACAGCGGAAGAGCAGCCGCAGCGTGCCCAGCGCGCCGGCTGCGACGATCACGTTGCGCGCGCGCACCTCCGTTTCACCACGCGACACGAGCGCCGTGGACCGGCGATACGCCACGACGTACCGCGCATGGTCGTCCTCCACCTCGGACAGCGGGCGGACGTCCGTCACCTGGCATTCCGCGCGTACCTCGGCCCCGTGCTGTTCCGCGAACCAGAGATAGTTCTTGGGCAGCGTGTTCTTCGCGTTATGGCGGCACCCCACCATGCAGCCCCCGCAGTGGATGCAGCCGCGACGCGCGGGCCCGCTGCCCCCGAAGTACGGATCGGGCACTTCCTGGCCTTCGCGGCCCGGCTCGCCGAAGAACGCACCCACGGGCGTCGGCGAGAAGGAATCGCCGGTGCCGAGGTCGGCTGCGATTCCCTTGAGTACATGGTCGGCGGGCCACAGCCGCGGGTTCGGCGCGACGCCGAGCATCCGGCGCGCAGTGGCAAAGTGCGGAGCAAGGATCGTCTTCCAGTCGGCGAGGTGCCGCCACCCTGGGGCGGCGAACAGCGTCTCGCTCGGCTCCATGAGCACGTTCGCGTAGCCCAGGCTGCCGCCGCCGACGCCGGAACCGTGCAGCACCCACACGTCGCGGAACGGGCTTACCTGCAGGATGCCGAAGCACCGCAGGAGCGGCGCCCAGAGGTAGCGCCGAAGGTGCCACGTGGACGGCGCAAAATCCTCGTCGCGGAACCGCTTGCCGCGCTCGAGCACGAGCACGCGATACCCGCGCTCGGCCAGCCGCATGGCGGATACGCTGCCGCCGAATCCCGAGCCGATGATCACGAAGTCGTACGGCGCGTTCGCGGGCGGTCGATCGGCGGGCGTGCTGGGCCTGACGTGCTCGGTAACGGCGGAGTCGGTCACAGGCGGCTCGGCGGAAGGAACGACGACCTGCCTGTACATTAATGAAGGGAGCCGGCACTTGGTGCCGGGAAATCCCGGAGCCCGGCTGGCCGGGCCGCTTGCCGGGGAACATTCCGGGACCCAGTTTGTATACAATCTGTGGCCGACGGCCGAGCCCTCCCGGTCGCCGGCGCACGGCAGACTTACCACCGAGGCGCTGATGCGCGCGCAACATTCGAGAGAGTTCCGCGGGAGAGGCCGGGCGTGGCTCGCGGCGATCGCGCTCGCCGTCGTTGGCACGGCGATGCCGGCCCACGCGCAGGACATGGGGCGCGGATTCCTGTTCGGCGCCCCGTCGGGAAGCTTCGCGCTGCGTGGCGGGTACGCGACCGCCACGGCCGGCAGCGACATCTTCTCGTTCGTGCAGCAGGAGCTTACGCTCAAGCACAGCGACTTCAACGGGCTGAATCTCGGCGCCGACGCGTCGCTGGACATTGCGCCGCGATGGGACCTGTCGCTGAGTGCGGCGGTGACCGCCACGCGCGCCGGCTCCGAGTTCCGCAACTACACCGACCAGAACCAGCAGGCGATCACGCAGTCAACGGAATTCCGGCGCGTGCCGGTGACGCTGAACCTCAAGTACTACCTGGAGCCGCGCGGACGGTCCATCGGGCACTACGCGTGGATCCCCGCGAAGGTCACCCCGTACATCGGCGGCGGCGCGGGCTTCATGTACTACCGCTTCCATCAGGACGGCGACTTCATCGACTACAGCACGATGAACGTCTTCCCGGACACCTACGAGTCGTCAGGGTGGGCGCCGGCCGTTCAGGCGCTGGGCGGCCTGGACTACTCGCTGTCGCCGATGGTGGCGCTGAGCACCGAGGGGCGCTACATCTGGTCGAATGCGTCGCTCAGCAACGATTTCTCCGGATTCCATCGTATCGACCTGTCCGGCTTCTCCGTGACGGCCGGCGTGTACTTCAGGTTCTAGGAGGGCGCACCATGATGCGTCATGTGAAGGAATGGCTGCGCACGACGGCAGCGCTCGGCGTTGCAGCGCTCGCGATATCCGCCGCCGTGGGCGCACCGGCAGCCGCACAGGGAACGAGCGCCGACAGTCGCTGGCAGGCGTGGGTCGGCTGCTGGGCACCGGTAGGCGCGCCGTCGTACGCCACGGCTGACACGGCGCCGAGCATGGTGTGCGTCACGCCCGCTGCCGGCACGTCGGCGGTCACCATCGCGTCCATCGCCGGCGGCAAGGTAACAGGCCGCGAACTCGTGCAGGCGGACGCGCAGGACCACGCGGTCTCGCGCGACGGGTGCACCGGCACGGAGTCCGCGCAGTGGTCCACCGAAGGCACGCGGGTCTACCTGCGGTCGCAGTTCGCGTGCAGCGGAAGCACGGCGCGGTCGTCAAGCACGCTGATGGCGATGCTCGCCGACGGCAACTGGATCAACGTGCAGGGCGTGTCGTCCGGCGGGAACCGCGGCGTACGCGTCGTGCAGTACCGTGCGGTCACCGACCTGCGCGGCGTACCTGCTGACATCAAGGCCGAGCTTCCCTCCGGCGCGCTGGCGGCCGAGACGGCGCGCATCGCGGCGGGCGCGCCCGTGTCGGTGCCCGACGTGATTGACGCCTCGCACCACGTGGACGCAAGCGTCGTGCAGGCGTGGCTGGCCGCGCGCCAGCAGAGGCTGGACGTGGACGCGCAGCAGCTCGAGCAGCTCGCGGACGCCAAGGTGCCGGACAACGTCATCGACCTGATGGTCGCGCTGTCGTATCCCAAGGTGTTCGCGGTGAATCCGCCGGCCGGCGCAGGCGTGGGTGAGTTCACCCCTGGCGGTGGCGGCGGTGGCGAAGGTTACGCATCGCTGCGCGGCGTGGAGGGAATCTCGACGAATGCTGCGCAGCAGGCGCCTGCCGGGTGCTCGCCGTATTCGTATTCGCCCTACGGGTTCTCGCCATGGGGGATGTACGACCCCTGCGCCTTCTACCTGTGGAACACGTACGGGATGTACTCGCCGTACATGTATTCACCGTACGGCTATTACAACGGCCTCGGCTATGGCTACGGGTACGGCTACGGCGGCTGGTACGGCGGCGGGCAGCCGGTGGTCATCGTGGTGAAGGGGACCCAGGAGGCGCCGCCGCCCCACGGCCGCGTGGTGAAGGGGCAGGGCTACACGCAGCCGCGCGCGACGGGCGCGGCGTCGGGGGAAACGGCGCCGAGCGGATCATCGTCGGGCGCGTCGTCGCCGCCGCCGTCGTCAGGAGGCACGGGGCGCGTGGCAGTGCCGCGCAAGCCTGGCGGCGGGCGATAGCAACGCCGGCAGTGTCGTGAACGAGCGGCGCTCCTATTCCGGGAGCGCCGCTTCTTCGTCTTCCAGGTCCTGCGAACGCACCAGGATCGCACGCGCTTCGGCGACTGCTTCGCTCGAGCCGGCGATGGCCAGGATGTCGTTCGCGCGGAGCCGCTCGCGCCCCGTCGGGACGATGGCCTGTTCCTCGTCGCCGCGTCCGCGCACGATGGCGAGCACGGTGGCGCCGGTGAGGCCGCGAATGTTGAGATCCGCCAGCGTGCGGCCCACGCTCACGCTGCCCGAGGTGAGCTTCACCGGCACGGGCTCGCCAAGCCCGGGCAGCAGCGCGCCCACGCGCCGCATGGTCTGCTGCATTCCGTCGGGCGCGTGGCTGCCCGCCATCTGCTGCGCGAGCGCCGCCACGATCACCTGCGCCCCCGCCTGCGTGTGTCCCTGCAGGTTGCGCGCGCTGCGCCAGAAGGCAATGCCGAGCAGGAGCGTGATCGCCGCGAGCACGGCGAAGCCGGGATAGCGCGGGAGAAACGGCTGCGTGACGGCCACCAGCGGCGCGCCGATGGCGAACAGGATCGCGAGCTGCAGCGTCGTCACGAACGAGCGCCGCGGGGCGGCCGCGAAGTCCGCGCGCCCTGCCTTGGCGGCCGGCATCGCGCGTACCGCGAGCACGAATCCCAGCCGCGTCGAGCTGCGCATGATCCCGATGACGAACGGCGATGCGACGACCAGTGCGCCGATCACGACCAGCGCGTGCACTGTGCGCGGCGCCATGCCGAGCCATGCCTCGCCGAGCGCGGTGAGCCGCGTCATCTCGGCGGACGCGCCGATGATCACGCCGGCCAGCAGCACGCTGTCCACGAGCAGGAAGCGCACCATGCGGCGCAGGCGCGAGCGTCCCGCCGCCGGTGCGGTGCGCAGCCGCTCGACCCACGATCCGTACAGCGCGACGAACGTCTGGATGGGACGCGGCAGCTTGCGGTCCACCCACAGCGCCACGGGGCGCGCGGCGCCGATGAGCAGCGGCGTCGTGAACGTCGTGATGGCGGAGACGGCGACGGCCACCGGGTAGAGGAAGGAGCGCGTCGCGCCGGCAGCGAGTCCCACGCCGGCAATGATGAACGAGAACTCGCCGATCTGCGCCAGGCTCATCCCCGCCTGCACGGACAGTCGCAGCGGGCTGCCCGTGAGGAACGCGCCCACCGATACCGCCACCACCTTGCCGACCATGACGAGCAGCGTGAACGCCAGCACGGCCGGCCAGTGCGCGGCAATGGTCCGCGGGTCGATGAGCATGCCGACCGACACGAAGAAGATCGCGACGAACATGTCGCGCACCGGCTCGATCAGGTGCCGCACCGCCGACGCTTCGCCAGACTCGGCAACGAGCGTGCCCGCGATGAACGCGCCCAGCGCCACCGAGTAGCCGAATGCCAGTGCGAGCAGTGCCGCGCCGAAGCAGATCCCGATGCTCGCCACGAGCGTCGTCTCGGAGCGACCGAGCCGCACCACCGCGCGGACGAGCCGCGGAACGACGAGCAGCCCGATGCCGATGAGCCCCGCGAGGAACGTCGCCAGCCGCACCCCGGTCATGCCCAGCCCGCTCGCGGTGAGCCCGCTGCCCGCCGCGACCGCCGAGAGCAGCGCCACGAGGAAGATCGCGATGAGATCTTCGACGATCAGGATCCCGAACACGGCCTGCGTGATCGGCCCGCTGACGCCGCGCTCCGAGAACGCCTTCGCGATGATCGTCGTGCTGGAGATGGCCACGATCGCGCCCGCAAACAGCGCTTCCGTCGGCGTCCAGCCGAGCAGGTCCGCCAGCAGGTAGCCCAGTGACAGCATCACGCTCGTTTCCGCCAGCGCGGCCAGTCCCGACGTGGCGCTCATCTGGATCACGCGGCGCAGGTTGAACTCCAGGCCGAGCGTGAACATCAGCAGGATCACGCCGAGCTCGGAGAGCGTCTGCGCCGTGGAAGCATCCGCGGCCACGGGCACCGGGATGTGCGGGCCCAGGATCATCCCCGCCAGCAGGTACCCGAACACCACCGGCTGCCCCAGCCGCTGGAACAGCACGGTGGTGAGCGCGGCGACGCAGAAAACGAGCGCGAGCGTCTGCAGGAAGAGCGGTGCGGCGTGCATCCCTCAGGATACAGCGGGCCGGCCGCGCCGACCACCCATGCGCGACGGGTTACGCAGTGCCTGGAATGACGAAGGTGGGCGCAGTGCCGGAGCGAAGCACGTGGTCCACCGTGCTGCCGAGCAGCGAACGCTGCAGGCGCCCGGCGCCATGGCGCCCGAGCACGACCAGGTCCGCATGCTCCCGCTGGGCGTATGCCTCGATCTCGGTGGCGGGATCGCCGAACGCCACCAGCGTGCGCACCACGCGGCCAGCCGCGCGCAGCCGCGAGGCGTGGCCCTCGAGCCACTCCAGCGCCGCGAGCTGCAACTGCGTGAGCGCGTCGTCCGCTTCCGGCGGGGCGCTCGCCACCACGGCCGCGCCGGCGAGCAGGGGATTCGCGACGTGCAGCAGCGCAATGGACGCGCCGCTCCGCTCGGCGATCGTGTTGGCCCACGCGAGCACGTGCGGCGCGAGCGCGGAGTCGTCGAGCGGGACGAGCAGCGTCCGCGGCTGCTGCGGCTGCAGGTTGCGCGCAACGAGCACGGGCACGTGCGCCAGCCGCACGACGCGGTCCGCCGTGCTCCCGAACATGCGCGACATGCCGGTGTGCGCGCCGTGCGGCCCCACCACGATCAGCGATGCCCCGAACGCCTCGGCGGTGGAGAGCACGACGTCGAGTGCCGGCCCGACGCGGATCTCCGGCCAGATGCGCGCCGCGGGCAGCCCGACACTGAATTCCCGGATACGTACTTCGGCGCCGCGCTGCGCATTCTCCAGCAACTGCTGGTGCGCCTCCACGGACACCCCCGCGAACACGGGCGGCTCGGGCACGTCAATGGCGTGCACGAGGATCAGCTCCGCGTCCGGTGCGAGGTGCCGCGCCGTCCACTCCGCCGCGGCGCGCGACGGCGGCGCGAGGTCGAGCGCCACCACCACACGGTCGAGCCGCATGCGCACGGTGGGAATCGGGATGGATGACGACGGCGACAGCGGCATCGCGTGCTCCGTGCACCAGGCAGCAGCGCCGGTGCCTCTGTCCTACGCTAGGTGCAGTGCGGTCCCGGTCGCGTCGGGGATGTGCCCCGATGTGTCGAGGAAACTCCCGACGACGGATCTTGCGCGCCAAGTGCCCGTGCGGCACGATTGACCCGCCATCCATCCTGCATTCACGAGCCCGCGGAGATTCATCATGCTCCTGTCGTCCCGCGCCGTGGTCGCGCTTCCTGCGGCCTGCGCCCTCCTGGTGGCCGTCCGTCCCGCGCCCGCGCAGCAACCGTCCTTCACGATCAACCAGGTCAAGAGCTATCCCTTCCCGAACGAGCTGACCGCCGCGGCCACCGGAAGTCGCATTGCATACGCGCTCGACGAGCAGGGACGGCGCAACCTGTTCGTCGCCGAGGGACCGGACTTCACCCCTCGGCAGCTCACGCACTACATGCTCGACGATGGGCAGGAACTCACGAGCATCGCCGTGTCACCGGACGGACGGTTCGTGGTGTACGTGCGTGGCGGTGACCACGGGGGCAACTGGCAGGGGCCGTCGCCAAACCCGCGATCCTTCCCGGTTGCCCCCAGGATCCAGGTCTGGTCGGTGCCGTTCAGCGGGGGCGAGCCAAGGCTGATCGGTGACGGCGACCAGCCCGTCATCTCGCCCGACAGCCGAACCATCGCGTTCGAGCGCGACCACCAGGTCTGGACCGCGCCGATCGATGGATCGGCGCAGCCGAAGCGCCTCTTCAGCGCCAACGGAGACGTGTCGGACCCGCGGTGGTCGCCCGACGGATCGCGGCTGGCATTCGTGTCTTCCCGCGGAGATCACGCCCTGATCGGCATCTTCACCAATGACTCCACGCCCATCCTCTGGCTCGCGCCTTCCACCGCGCGCGATGGCACCCCGGTGTGGTCACGGGACGGCAGGCGGATCGTCTTCGTCCGGCGCCCCGGGGCTGGCGGCGCTCCCGACTCGATCCTCGTCCAGCGTCCCATCCCCTGGTCGCTCTGGATCGCTGATGCATCCACCGGCGAGGGACACGAGCTGTGGAAGGCGCCCGGCACGCTGCGTGGGTCGCCGCCGAGCACGCAGGGTGGCGTGAACCTGCACTGGGCCGCCGGCGATCGCATCGTCTTCTCGGCCGAGCTCGACGGCTGGCCGCACCTGTACTCGATCCCCGCGTCCGGCGGAACGCCCATGCTGCTCACGCCGGGCCGGTGGATGGCCGAGTACATCTCGATGAGCCCTGACGGCACGTACCTCGTGTTCTGTGCGAATGCCGGAAGCGACGCCGATGACGTTGACCGTCGGCACCTGGTGAAGGTGCCGGTGGACCGCGCTGATCCGCAGGTGTTGACGCCAGGCACCGGGCTCGAGTGGACCCCGTTCGTCACCGGTGACGGTGCGACAATCGCATTCATCTCGGCCACGGCGCAGCGGCCGCCTGTGCCCGCGGTGATGCCGGCATCCGGTGGAGCCATGCGCCTCATCGGCGCCGACCGGATCCCCGCAGACTTTCCCACGGCGCAACTGGTGACACCGCGGAAGGTGGTCTTCAAGTCCACGGACGGGCTGGAGATCCACGGGCAGCTCTTCGACATCGGCGGAACAGGCAAGCGGCCGGCGATCATCTTCGTGCACGGCGGCCCGCCACGACAGATGCTGCTCGGCTGGAACTACAGCGACTACTACGCGAATGCGTATGCCGCGAACCAGTTCCTGGCCAGCAAGGGATACGTGGTTCTCTCGATCAACTATCGGCTTGGCATCGGCTACGGGCGCGAGTTCCACCATGCACCGCACACCGGGGCGCAGGGCGCAATGGAGTACCAGGATGTGAAGGCGGGCGCGCTGTTCCTGCGCACGCTGCCGCAGGTGGACGCTCGGCGCATCGGGATCTACGGGGGTTCGTACGGCGGCTTCCTGACCGCCATGGCGCTGTCGCACAACTCCGACCTGTTCGCCGCCGGCGTGGACATCCACGGCGTGCATGACTGGACCACGGAACGTGCGCGAGGCCTGCTGCAGCCGGATCGCTACGAGCAGGCCCCGGACGTGAAGGAAGCGCTGGCGCTGGCGTGGAAATCCTCACCGGTGTCCGCCATCGGCACGTGGAAGTCCCCCGTGCTCCTCATCCAGGGGGACGACGACCGCAACGTGCGCTTCAGCCAGATGGTGGACCTCGTGCAGCGCCTCACCAGGGCGAAGGTGCCGTTCGAGCAGTTGGTGATCGTGGACGACACCCATCACATGATGCGGCACGCGAACTGGGTGCGCGTCGATTCCGCGGCTGCGGCGTTCTTCGACCGGAAGTTCGGAGGCGGGACGGCGCGCCGGTGAGCGCGCCCTGCCCGGGTCATGTCTCGATCGGGCGCCGCGGCTCGAAGCTGCGCCGCAGGATCTCGACGTTGACAATGTGGGCCAGCGGCACGCGGCGGAATTCGTCGCGGAAGTGCGAGAACACGTGCACGATGCCGTCGCGGATGGCGTAGGGCTCCCACTGTCGCTCGTGCTCCGTGACGCCGCGCTCGCCGAAGTGGCGGTAGATCACGCGTACGCGCCGGCGTTCCCGCGCGGCTCGGCGCAGCAGTTGCTCCATGAGCGTGGTCCTGCTGATGTCGTGCTTCATTAGGAACCTCCTTGGGGCACGTGCCTCCGGCTGGTAGTATATGTGTCCCAATATACTTTGTAATTCCTTGATTTTCAACCCTTTGCCTACCAAGGGTCCGGCGGGCGCCGACTGACGCGGGCCCGGCGTCAGCGCATGCTTGGGCATGTCGACGACCCAGGCGCCGCCCGCAGTGGAGACCCACGCCCTCACGCGCCGGTTTGGCGACGTGTGCGCCGTGGACCGGCTGGACCTCACCATCGCGGTTGGCCGCATCTTCGGGCTGCTCGGCCCCAACGGTGCAGGCAAGACCACATCCATCAAGATGCTCACGACGCTGCTCCCGCCCACGGAGGGATCGGCCGTCGTCGCCGGGTTCGACATCGTGCGACAGGCGGCCGCGGTGCGGCGGCGGATCGGCTACGTCCCGCAACTGCTCTCGGCCGACGCCGCGCTCACCGGCGAGGAAAACCTCGAGCTGTCGGGGCGGCTCTACGGCCTGCGTCGCGCCGAGCGCCGCGAACGCATCGACGACGCGCTCGCGTTCATGGGGCTCGAGCACGTGCGCCACGCGCTGGTGAGCACGTACTCGGGCGGCATGGTGCGACGACTGGAGCTGGCGCAGGCGCTGCTCCATCACCCGGCCGTGCTCTTCCTGGACGAGCCCACGGTCGGGCTCGACCCGCTGGCGCGCCGCGCCGTCTGGGAGCGGCTGCAGGAATCGCGGCGCCGCTTCGCCATGACGATCGTGCTCACCACGCACGACATGGAAGAGGCCGATGTGCTCTGCGACGAATTGGCGATCATGCACGGGGGGCGGCTGGCCGCGCGCGGCAGCCCGGCGGAACTCAAGGCCGCCATCGGCGAGCACGCCACGCTGGACGACGTCTTCCTGCACTTCGCGGGCGGCGTGATCGAGGCAGGAGGGAACATCCGTGACATCGAGCAGACCCGCCGGCTCAGCACCCGCCTTGGCTGAAGCGCCGCTCGCGGTGCGCTTCCTCGTGGACGTCGCCGCGATCGCGGACGCCGAGGTGCGCAAGCTCGTGCGCGATCCCACGGAGATGTTCTCGCGCGCCGTGCAGCCGGTGCTGTGGCTGCTCGTCTTCGGGCAGGTGTTCACGCGCACGCGCGCCATCCCCACCGGCGCGCTGAGCTACACCGAGTTCATGACGCCCGGCATCCTGGCGCAGAGCGTCCTCTTCAGCGCCATCTTCTACGGCATCTCCGTGATCTGGGAGCGTGACCTCGGCATCGTGCACAAGATGCTGGTGAGCCCGGCGCCACGCAGCGCGCTGGTGGCCGGCAAGGCACTGGCCGCTGGCGTCCGGGGGCTCACGCAGGCCATCATCATCACCATGCTCGCCCTCGCGCTCGGGGTCCGCCTGCGGTTCGACGTCGCCAGCGTGGCCGGCACGCTGTTCGCCGTCCTGCTCGGCTCGGCCGTGTTCGCCACGCTCTCGCTCGTCATCGCGTGCATCGTCAAGACACGGGAGCGCTTCATGGGCATCGGGCAGGTGCTCACCATGCCGCTGTTCTTCGCCAGCAACGCCATCTATCCGCTGACGCTGATGCCGCAGTGGCTGCACGGCGTGGCGCGTGCCAATCCGCTCACGTACCTGGTAGACATGCTGCGCGCGCTGATGCTGCAGGGCAGCGCCTCCACCATGGGCGTCGGCGTGGACCTGCTCGTGCTCGTCGTGACGTTCGTCATCCTGGTGACGATCGCCGCGCGGCTGTACCCGACCATCGTCCGCTGAGCGGCCCATGCCCACGACGCGCAAGCGCACGACGCCGGCTCGCGGCGGGGCGGCCGCAGGGATCGAAGCGCTGCGCGAGGAGATCCGGCGCCACGACTACTTCTATTATGTGCTCGACCGCCCCAGGATCTCCGATGCGGCATATGACAAGCTCACGGCGCGCCTGGCCAGGCTCGAAGCCGAGCATCCGGAGCTGGTGACGCCCGACTCGCCCACGCAGCGGGTGTCGGGGGCGCCGAGCGGAAGGTTCGCGAAGGTGCGCCACGCGGCCGCGATGATCAGCCTCGAGTCCACGCGCGAGCTGGACGACGTGCGCCGCTTCGACCAGCGGATCCGTGCAGCAATGGGCCCGCGGACACGGTACGTGCTCGAGCCCAAGCTCGACGGCGCGTCGCTGGAGCTGGTGTACGAGCGCGGCCGCCTGGTGCGCGGCGTCACGCGCGGCAACGGCACCGAGGGTGAGGACGTCACCCCGAACGTGCGAACCATCCGCAACGTGCCACTGCGCTTGCACCACGACACGGTTCCCGTGCCTCGGCGCGTCGCGATCCGCGGCGAGGTGATGATGCCCATCGATGGCTTCGAGGCGCTGAACCGTCGCCTGGGTGAGCACGATGAGGAGCCGTTCGCCAACCCGCGCAACGCTGCGGCCGGCTCGCTGCGGCAGCTCGACCCGCGCATCACGCTGGAGCGGCCGCTCGAGGTGATCGCGTACGAGATCCTGGACGTGGACGGCGCGTCGTTCGACACGGACACGGGCGTGCTCGATGCACTGCGCGCATGGGGGCTGGCCACTCCCGATCGCACCGTGACCGGAGCGACGGTGGACGACATCCGCCGGTACCACGAGGACATGGCCCGGCGGCGCGACCGGCTCGGCTACGAGATCGACGGCGTCGTGATCAAGATCGACGACGTGCCGCTGCGGCGGCGGCTGGGGTCCACCGGCCACCATCCACGCTGGGCGCTGGCGTACAAGTTCGAGCCGCGCGTCGAGGTGACACGCGTGGAAGACATCGCCGTGCAGGTGGGGCGCACGGGCGTGCTCACCCCGGTGGCGCTGCTGCGCCCGGTGGACGTGGGCGGCGTCACCGTGTCGCGCGCCACGCTGCACAACCCGAGCGAGCTGAAGCGTCGCGACATCCGCGTGGGCGACATGGTACGCGTGCACCGTGCGGGCGACGTCATCCCGGAAGTGGAACGCGTGCCGGGGCGCAACGGCCGGCGGCGCGCGCCGTTCCGCATGCCCACGCGCTGCCCCGGATGCGGCACGCCGGTGGAGCCGCGTGGACCGATGCTCGCCTGCCCGAACACGTTCGGATGTCCCGCGCAGCTCAAGCGTTCGCTGGTGCACTTCGCGTCGGAGCAGGCCATGGACATCGAGGGGCTGGGCGAGGAGACCGCGAATGCGCTCGTGGACCACGGGCTCGTGCGGTCGCTGCCCGACCTCTTCGCGCTCACGCCGTCGGCCCTGTGCACGCTGGAAGGGTTCGGCGAGAAGTCGGCGAACGCGCTGGTGGAGCGCATCCGGGCGCGGCGCGCCGTGGAGCTGCATCGGTTCCTCACCGCGCTCGGCATTCCCGGCGTTGGCCCTGCGGTGGCGCGCGACCTGGCCGGGCAGTTCGGCAGCCTGGCCGCCATCCGCGATGCGAGCGAGGCCGAGCTGCGCGAGACGCCGCGGCTGGGAGCCACGCGGGCGGCGGACATCCGGGCATTCTTCCGGGCGCCCCACAATCGCCGCGTGATCGACGGCCTGCTGCGCGCGGGGGTGCGTGTGGGTGCCGCGCGCGCGCGCACCGGTCCGTGGGCCGGCCGCCGCATCGTCTTCACCGGGTCGCTGCGGGGCTATGCGCGCGCCGAAGCCCGCGCGCTCGCCGAGTCGCTGGGCGCGAGCGTTGGCGAGTCGGTGGGGCGCACGACGGACATCGTCGTCGTGGGTGAGGATCCGGGCGAGAAGCTCGAGGCCGCGCGGCGCTACAACGTGCCGCAGTGGACGGAGCGGCAGTTCACGGCGTTCCTGAAGCGTGCGGGGGTGCGAGGAAAGCGCGGATAGTGTCTCGCTGGCACGCGTCAGGGGGTCAATGCAGCACCGGTTGCTGCGGCTGTCAGTGCCTGCCTGTATCTACAGGGAGAACTCAGGCACCGCGTCGCCGTGTCAGGCCGAGGGGCGTCGCTTTACCGTCACACGGAGCATGTCGTGCCACGCACGCGTACGCATGTTAGGGAGCGCACTTTCGAGGAGGAGGGCCGCAGGCTCCGCGCCATGTTCGAGCACATCATCTCGGACGTACCGCTCGGCGTCATGCCGCCGGACGACACCTGTCTGCGTGTGGATCAGTGGCGCATTGTCTGGACTCAACCCCGGATTGTGAAAGTGCCGGTGTATCTACCGCCGCTGCGCGTGCAGTAGCTTCACGAACGATCCCCGCGGCTTCGTATTGGCCACGTGCTCAGCGTCCACCCAGCCGCGGCGCGCCTGATCCAAGCCCCAGCGCATGAAGCGCAGCTCGTCGCACGAATGCGCGTCCGTGCTGATCACCAGCATCGCGCCATGCTCCACCGCGACGCGCGCCGCGTGGTCGTCCAGGTCCAGCCGCTCCGGCTGGCCGTTGATCTCGAGCATCACGCCGTGGTCGTTCGCCACGCGGATCACCTGCTCGAGGTCGAACGTCGCCCCGCGGCGCCCGTTGATCAGCCGGCCCGTGGGGTGCGCAAAGATGTCCACGGACGGATGCTGCAGCGCACGCACCAGCCGCGCGGTCTGCTCATCGGCGGGCAGGTCGAGCTTCGAGTGGATGGACACGAGCACCACGTCCAGCTCGGCGAGCGTGTCGTCATCCAGGTCCAGCGTGCCGTCGGTGTTGATGTCCACCTCGGCGCCGGCGAGCACGCGCAGCGAATGCAGCGTGCCATTGAGCCGCTCGATGCGCTTCATCTGCCGGCGGAACCCGGCGCGGTCCATGCCGCCGGCCACGCGTACCTTGGGTGTGTGGTCCGTGACCGCGATGTATGCATAGCCCAGCTCCTGCGCGGCGTGCGCCATCTCGTCCAGGGTGTGGCGGCCGTCACTGTCCGTCGTGTGCATCTGCAGGTCGCCGCGGATGTCGTCAAGCGTCACCAGCTCCGGCAGCTTGCGCGCGCGCGCGGCCTCGATCTCGCCGTCGTTCTCGCGGAGCTCCGGCGGGATCCACGGCAGCCCGACGGCGGCAAAGACGTCCTTCTCCTCGCGGCCTCCGATGCGCCGCGTGCCGCGAAAGACGCCGTACTCGTTGATCTTGAGCCCGCGCTGCTGCCCCATCCGTCGTACCGCGATGTTGTGCGCCTTGGACCCCGTGAAGTAGTGCAGCGCCGCACCGTACGACTCTTCATCGAGCACGCGCAGGTCCACCTGCAGCTTCGACGCCAGCCGGACCGACGAGCGCGTCGGGCCCTCGCTCAGCACCTCGCGCACTTCGGGATATGACACGAACGCCTCGGTCACGCGCGCGTGGTCGCGTGACGCGACGAGGATATCCAGGTCGCCCACGGTTTCCCTGGCGCGACGGAAGCTGCCGGCGAGGTCGGCGCGCGAGACGCCGGGCACGTCACGCAGGTACGCCAGCAGCGCCTCTCCGTACTGCGCCGCCACCGCCCGCGGCACGCGGTGCTCCTCGGTGAGCTGCTCGCCGATCTCGCGCAGGATCTTCTGCTCGGTGGCGGCGCCGAACCCGGGCAGCGTACGCACGCGCCCGGCCTTCGCCGCACGCGCCAGTCCCGCAATGGAACGCACGCCAAGCTGCTCCACCAGCGCGCGGGCGCGCTTGGGGCCGAGCCCGGGCACGCGCATGAGTTCGGAGGCGCCATGCGGCACCTTTCGTCGCTCCTGCCGCAGCGCGGCGAGCGATCCCGTCCGCGCAATCTCCTCGATCTTGCCCGCCAGGTCCTCGCCGATGCCGGGCAGCTCGCGCAACTGCGCCGGGTCGTCCGTCGCCATCGCCGCGACGGGCTCCGGCATCTCCTCGATGACGCGGGCCGCGTTGCGATAGGCGCGGATGCGGAACGCATTCGCCCCCTCGAGCTCCAGCAGCTCGGCCATCTCACGGAAGAGCCGCGCGATCTCGACGTTCGCGACCAGGTGCGGCGTGCGGACCCCGGGTGACATGAGCGAATGGTGAGCCGCGACGCCTGACGCGTCAGTCAGGGCATCGCGGCGGGGCCGTCGGGTGAACGACTAGGAGCGCGACAGCGCGCGGCGGCGGCTCCGCTCCACCTGTTCCATGCGACCGCACATCAGCTCGCAGATGCGGAATACGTCGCGATCCGCGAGGTGGTAGTGGACGTACAGTCCCTCCTTGCGGCGGTCAACGAACCCGCCGTTGTACAGGCTCTGCAGGTGCTTGGACAGGTTGGCCTGGCCAAGCCCCGTGGCCTGCGCCAGCTCGGAGACGGTGCGCTCGCCGCCGCGCAGGCTCTGCAGGATCTGCAGCCGGGCTGGCTCGGCCAGCACCTTGAAGCGCTCCGCGATGAGCGAGAGCAGCTCCGGAGTCATCTTTGCCTGGCTCATGGACGGGCAGTGGATGCGTGAGTGTGTGACCACGTGGCCATATGGTTGATCATGCGCCGGGTGCGGCGCACGGGCAACCCCCTCCGCTCACCGGCGCGTGCACCCGGCCAGCCCAAACCGGCTCAGGACGCGCTCCAGCGGGCAGAACCTCGTGAAGCTCGACTGGAGCAGGTTCACCCCCACGAACGCCGTGAACAGGAACCACAGTGGCGATACCAGCCAGCCCAGGGCCAGCGAGACAAGGACAAAGGTGCCGGCGAACCGGCGGATGATGCGGTCATCGCACATCGGAGCCATCCTCAGAAAAAGGTCTCGACGGGAAGCACGGCGACGTGCATGTGCTCGCCGGCCTGGTTGCGGGTCACGGCCTCGCGAAGCGCTTCCACGAGGCGCGCCGCCTGTTCGTCCGCCTCGAACGTGAGCCACACGCTCGCGTTGCCGGGCCATGCGCGCGTCCCCTCCATGCGTCCCGTGGACCCGACGCCGTGCGCGCGGTCGAACGACGTGTAGCCGCTGGCGCCATGCAGCTCGAGCAGCCGGGGCACGCGATGCGCGTCCATCCCCGAGTGGATGATCATGATCGCCTTCATGATGTCGGCGCCTCCTGGCGCGTGCGAAGCTCCCAGTACAGCAGCGGCACTACGACCATCGTCAGCAGGGTGGCTACCACGGCGCCGCTCATGAGCGCCACGGCCAGCCCCTGGAAGATCGGGTCGAGCACCATCACGATGCCCCCGACCACGACGGCCGCCGCCGTGAGCGCGATCGGGCGGAACCGCACCGCACCGGCCTCGATCACGGCCTCGCGCAGCGGACGGCCGCGCTCCTCGGCGAGCTGGATGAAGTCCACGAGCAGGATCGAGTTGCGCACGATGATCCCCGCCAGCGCGATCATCCCGATCATCGACGTCGCCGTGAAGAACGCGCCGAACACCGCGTGGCCGGGCAGGATGCCGACCAGCGTGAGCGGGATGGGCGCCATGATCACCAGCGGGATGGTGAACGACTGGAACCAGCCTACCACCAGCACGTAGATGAGGATGAGCACCACGGCAAAGGCCAGGCCGAGGTCCCGGAACACCTCGATCGTCACCTGCCACTCACCGTCCCACTTGATCGCCGTCTCGTCGAGCGTCGCAGGCTGCGTCGCGTTGTAGATGCGGATCGGCGCACCATGCACCCGCAGCGTGTCCAGCGCGCGGTTCATCTTCAGGATCGCGTACACAGGCGCCTCGATGCTGCCCGCCACGTCGCCCGTCACGTAGATCACCGGGCGGAGGTTCTTGCGCATGCGCTGCGAGAGCAGCGTGTCGTCCCGGACGTCCACGAACCGCGCCAGCGGCTGCGGCCCGAACGCCGTGGCCACCGGGATCGCGAGCAGCGCGTCAGTCGACGACCGTGCGTTGCGCGGAAGCCGCGGCACGATCGCCACGCCTTCGCGCGCGTCGGGCTGCGCGGCATCGCCCGACGACGCACCGGAGAGCGCCAGCGCGAGCGTCTGCGTCACCTGTTCGACGCTCGCCCCCGCCTGCGCGGCGCGCACGCGGTCCACGTGGAAGACGCGCCGCGATTCCGGCGCCTGCAGCGTCCAGTCCACGTCCACCACCCCTGCCGTCGTCTCGAACACATGACGCACCGCCTGTGCCGTCGCCCACCGCGTCGAGTCGTCGGGGCCGTACACCTCAGCCACGAGGGTCGAGAGCACCGGGGGCCCCGGCGGGATCTCCGCCACCTTCACCGACGCACGATACCGCTCCGCAATGGAGTCGATGCCCGGGCGCAGTGCGACCGCGATGGCGTGGCTCTGGCGATGCCGCTCGCCCTTGGGCAGCAGGTTCACCTGCACGTCGGCCACGTTCGCGCCGCGCCGCATGAAGTAGTGCCGCACGAGGCCGTTGAAGTTGAACGGTGCGGCGGTGCCGGCGTACACCTCCGTGCTCACGACCTCCGGGGCCGTGCGCACGTACGCGGCGATCTCCTGGACGAGCGCGGTGCTCGCTTCGAGCGACGCGCCCGCCGGCAGGTCGATCACCACCTGGAACTCGCTCTTGTTGTCAAAGGGGAGCATCTTGACCTTCACCGCTCCCACGAACAGCAGCGCCACGGAACCCAGCAGCAGGGCGACCGTCCCGCCGTAGAACATCCAGCGCAGGCGGCGCTGCTCCATCAGCGGCGCCATGATGCGAGCGTACCAGTGCGCCGGACTCGTGGCCTCCTCCGGCTCGTGCGTCGCATCGTGCGGGGCGCTGGTGCGCGCGACGTGCCCCTTGAGCAGCCGGTACGCCAGGTACGGCGTGATCACGAACGCGACGCCAAGGGACGCGAGCATCGCCACCGATGCGCCGACCGGGATCGGGCGCATGTACGGGCCCATCAGCCCCGAGACGAATGCCATGGGCAGGATGGACGCAATCACCGTGAACGTGGCCAGGATCGTGGGATTGCCCACCTCGTCCACGGCTTCCACGGCGGCCACCTCGGCCGGGCGATCCCCCAGGCGCAGGTGCCGGTAGATGTTCTCCACCACGACGATCGCGTCGTCCACCAGGATGCCGATGGAGAAGATGAGCGCGAACAGGGTGATGCGGTTGAGCGTGTACCCCAGCGCGTAGTACACGAACAGCGTGAGCGCGAGCGTGACCGGAACCGCCACGAGCACCACCAGCGCCTCACGCCAGCCGAGCACGAACCCGATCAGCACGGTGACGGAAAGCGTGGCGAGCGCCAGGTGCAGCATCAGTTCGCGCGCCTTCTCTCCCGCCGTCTCGCCATAGTCGCGGGTCACGTCGGCGGAGACGCTGGCGGGAAGCAGGCGCCCGCGCGACGCCTGGACGCGTTCCATCACGGCCCTGGTGAGCGTCGTGGCATTGGCACCGTGCCGCTTGGACACGGCGATCGTGACGGCGCTCTCGCCAGCCGAGTCGCGTGCGGCGTGGCTCACGTAGCTGGTGCGCTCGGCAAAGGTGTCCCGCACGGCCGCCACGTCGCGCAGCGACACCGGATGTCCGCCGCGCGAGCTCACGACCACCGCACCGATGTCCGCCGGCGTGGCCAGCGGGGCGCCGACGTCCACCAGCACCACGGAGTCGCGCGTCGTGAACTCGCCCGCCTGCAGCCGCGCATTCGCGCCGCGCAGCGCCATCATGACCTCGCCCGGGGTGACGCCGCTCGCGGCCAGCCGCGTGGGGTCGATCACCACTGCCATCTGCCGCGGGGCGCCGCCCACCACGAACGTCTGCGCCACGTCCGGCACCGTTCGGATCTCGTCCTCGAGGTGCAGCGCCATCTGCCGCAGCTCGTCCGAGGAGTAGCCGCCACCATGCAGCGTGAGCGTGAGCACCGGCACGTCGTCGATCGTGTGCGGCTTCACCAGCGGTGGCGTCGCGCCCGCTGGCGCGGCGTCCGCATCCGCGAACAGCTTGGCGTGCACCTTGGTGACGCTCACCTCCTGGTCCTCGCCGACCTTGAACCGCACCGTCACCAGCGACACTCCCGGTGCGGACGTGCTGTAGACGTACTCGACACCCGGGATCTCCCACATGCGCTGCTCCACGGGGCGGGTGACGAGGTTCTCCACCTCGCGCGGTGACGCACCCGGCAGCGCCGTGATCACATCGATCATCGGCACCGAAATCTGCGGCTCTTCCTCGCGCGGCGTGGCCACGATGCCGATCACCCCCACGAGCAGCGACGCCACCGCCACGAGCGGGGTGAGCCGCGACCGCAGGAACGCCTGCGCAATCCGTCCGGAGATGCCCATCGTCAGTTGCCCCGCGCGGCAGGCGTCGGCACGACGACCTTCGTACCGGCCTGCAGCCCGCCGGCTACTTCCACCGACGCGCCGTACGTCGCGCCGAGCCGAACCCAGCGCACCGCGTCCCCACTCGCGTCACGCACGATGACGCCGGTGAGGTCTCCCTCGCGGCGTACCGCGGACGCCGGCACGAGCAGCGCGCGGCGCTGTCCCATCGGCACCGCCAGCGACGCGGCGGCTCCCGCCTGCAGCCGGCCGCGCGCATTGTCAACGAGCGCGTTCACGGTATACACATTCCCCGCTGACGGCACCACGCCCTCGACGACTGCCGTCGCCGTCGTGTCTTCCACCGACGCCACGATGCGCTGCCCCCGGTGCAGCCCGCGTACGGCGTTCGGGGCGGCGTCGGCGCTGATACGGAGCGTGCGTCCATCCTGGATCTCGAGCATCGGAGCGCCAGGCGCGACGAACGCGCCGGGATCCACGAAGCGGTGCGTGATGACGCCCGCGAACGGCGCGCGCACGTCGGCGTACGATCGCGTGGCCGCCAGCTCGCGGGCGCCGGCCTGCGCCGCCTGCACGGCCGCGTTGGCGCGGGCCAGCCCAGCCTCCACCGCGTCGAGCTGCGCGCGTGTGGCCGCGCTGTCCGCGTACAGCGCGCGGATACGGCGCGCCTGCGCTTCCGCGTCACGCTGCACGGCCTGCGCATCGGCAATGGACGCCTGCACCTGCGAATCGCGCGCGGCAAGGTCCCGTGCGTCGATGCGCGCCAGCGCCTGGCCTGCCGAAACCGTGTCGCCCTCCCGCACGAGCACGGCGGTGACCGTGCCCATCAGCTTGGTGGAGAGCGTCGCCGCGGCCACGGGGCGCGCCGTGCCCGCTGCGTCGAATGACGCCGTCACGGTCGTGTCGGAGACGACGATCACGGTGCCAGGCGTTGCCTTCGCCTGGTGCCGCGTGGCGGGAGCCGGGGCCGAACACGCTGCGCTGGCAACCGCGGCAGCGAGCGACGTCCAGCGAACGAGAGCGTGGTGCATGTTCAGGATCCTCGAAGTTCAGCGAAGCATGGAAGTCGTGGTGTGGTCGAGCGCGGCGAGCGATCCGGGATCGGCGCCCAGGGCCAGCCGGCGATCGGCCGCGGCCGCGATCACGGCGTAGCGGGACGCGGCGCGTTCCACGGAGGCGCGTGCGTCCGCGGCGGCGGCGTCGAGCAGCTCGGCAATCGTTGCCAGGCCGCCCTCGTACTTGCGCGTGACGATGCGGTGCGCCTCGGACGCCTGCTCGGCGGCCCGGTCGGCAATGGCCATCCGCTGCAGCGCGACAACCAGCGTGAGGCGCGTGCGTTCCAGGTCCACTGACGCTCCGGCGCGCGCGGCCGCCAGCGCCGCGTCAGCCACCGCGCGATCGGCCTGCGCCTTGTGCACGTCGGAGAGCTCCGAGGCGCCGGAGAACGGCGCCCACGATACCATCACGCCTGCGGTCCAGCTTGGCAGCCCGTCGTACACGCGCAATGCACCGTGCCAGTCGTAGCGCCCGAACGCGTTGACCCGCGGCAGGTACTCGGCTTGCGCACGGCGCACGGCGGCTGCGGCCGCCTGCTGCTGGAGCGACGCCGCATCCAGGTCTGCGCGCACGGCGGGCGCCGTCGGCATCGTGTCGGCGGCGACGAGCGCGCGCAGCGCATCCGATGACGGAAGCGCGCCGGCCACGGCAATTGCCGTGTCATCCAGGGCGAGCAGGGCGGCGAGTTGCCGGCGCGCGATCCGCGCGTCGGCGTCCGCCTGTGACTGCTGCGCGTCCAGGTCGCCCGCGCGCACGCTGGCAAGCAGCGCATCCGATCGCGTGGCAAGGCCGTTGCGGACCATTGCGTCCGCGGTGTGCGCGTGCGCGTGTGCAGCACGGGCCGCCGAGTCGAGCGCCGACACCTGTGCGTCGGCAACCATCACGCCGTAGTACGCGCGGACCACGTCGGCCCGGAGCCCGAGGCGTGTCCACGTGGCGCCAGCGTCGGCGGATTGCGCACCGAGCATGGCCGCGCGGCGCCCGGCCCAGGCGTCGGCGTTCAGCAGGGGCTGCTCGGCCACGATGGCTCCCGCGTAGTCACGTGCAGCGGACGGGAAATTGAGCGCGTGCGGATCGAAGGACGCCGGCGTTGCGCTGCGCTGCCGGAGGATCGTGCCAAAGGCGCCGATCGGGTCGGTAGTCTGCAGGTAGCCGGCTTCCGCGTGGACGGACGGCAGGATGCCGCGGAGCGGCGCGAGCGCGGCCGCATGCTGGGCCTGCGCCGTACCGCGCGCGATGCGGTTGCCGAACGCGACGGAGTCGGCGCGGCGGAGGGCCGCGGCGAGCGGGATGGGCAGCGCCGGGGCAGGGACCTGGGCCTGCGCCGCCGGCGCAGCGAGCAGGGCGGCGGGCACGACGGCCCGGCGCAGCAGGTTGAGCAGTGTCATTGCAAAACTATATGGTCATATAGTGATATATCGTGCGTGCGGGATCCCCAGCGGGCGCCGCACCCTACGCCGCCGTGATCGCCTGCTGCAGCAGTTCCTCCAGGGCGGCGCGCGGCACGGCGCCCACCTGGCGGCCGACCTCGCGGCCGCTCGCGAAGGCGATCAGCGTCGGGATGCCGCGGATGCCGAGGGCCGCCGACGGCTCGGGAAAGCGGTCGGTGTCCAGCTTGAGCACCTGCGCGCGTCCCTTGAAGGCGTGCGCGACCTCGTCGAGCACCGGTGCCATCATGCGGCAGGGCCCGCACCAGTCGGCGTAGAAGTCCACGAGCACCGGGACGCCGCTCTCGCGGATGATGCGGTCCAGGTCCGACGCTGACACCGGCATCGGGCGGTCGATGAGCACCGGGCGACTGCACTCGCCGCACGTGGGCGTGCCCACCGACAGGTCGGCGGGCGACAGCGCGCCGCAGAATGGGCAGCGGACGACGCCGTGGGCGCCGGCCTTCGAGGTTTCGGGCATGTCAACACTCCGGGAACGTCCCGCCGGCAGTGACCGCCGGCCGGGCGACACTATATAACTATATGGCTATATAGTCGAATGCAAGGGCCGCCCGTGCCGGCGCGTGAAGGGCCCGCGGGGTGCGTCCCCGCGGGCCCTTCGCGCCTCCTCCAGCCGCCGCCCTTACGGCGCCGGCTCGGCCCCGGGCGGCAGCCCCTCCAGCGCCACCGCCGGCGCATGACCCACCGCACCGCCGTGCGCCAGTGCCGGCTCGTGCGACAGCACGCGCTCCATCCGCCCGCTCAGCGAGTCCAGGTACGTGTACACCACCGGCGTGATGTACAGCGTGATGAACTGCGAGAAGAGCAGGCCGCCCACCACCGCGATGCCCAGCGGGCGGCGGGATTCCGCCCCCGCGCCCATGGACAGCGCGATCGGCAGCGTGCCGAGCAGCGCGGCCATCGTCGTCATCATGATCGGGCGGAAGCGCACCAGGCACGCCTGGATGATCGCGTCCGCCGGCGACATCCGCCCGCCACGCTCCGCCTCGATCGCGAAGTCGATCATCATGATCGCGTTCTTCTTCACGAGGCCCACGAGCAGGATGATGCCCACGAACGCGTACACGCTCAGGTCCACGCGGAAGATCAGCAGCGTCAGCAGCGCGCCGAACGCCGCGAACGGCAGCCCCGAGAGGATCGTCAGCGGATGGATGAAGCTCTCATACAGCACGCCGAGCACCACGTAGATCACGAAGATGGCGAGCACGAGCAGCGCCAGGAGCCCGGCCTGCGCCGACTGGAACGCCTGCGCCGTGCCGGCGAACGCCGTCTGGATGGTGGACGGCACGACCCGGTTGGCCACCGCCTGCACCGCGGCCTCGGCGTCGCCCAGCGCCACGCCCGGCGGCAGGTTGAACGAGATCGTCACGGCCGGGAGCTGGCCCGAGTGGTTCACCGTCAGCGGGCCCGTGGCCCGCGACACGTTGGCCACCGCGCTCAGCGGCACCAGCGTGCCGTTGTTCGACCGGATGTGCAGCAGCGACAGCGCCGACAGGTCGCCCTGGAACTGGGGCAGCAGCTCCATCACCACCCAGTACTCGTTGTTCGGCGTGTAGATCGTGGACACCTGCCGCGAGCCATAGGCGTCGTACAGCGCGCTCTCGATCTGGCTGGCCGTCACCCCCAGCGATGCGGCGCGCTCGCGGTCGATCTGGATGCTCGCCTGCAGGTTGCCGAGCTGGAGGTCGCTGGACACGTCCTGCAGCAGCGGCGAGTGCTGCACGGAGTCGAGCAGCGCCTGCGCGGCCGGGTAGAGCGACTGGATGTCCGAGCTCTGCAGCGTGAACTGGTACAGGCCCTTGGCCACGCGGCCGCCGATCTGGATGGCTGGCGGGTTCTGCATGTACACGATCATGCCGGGCACGTGCGCCAGCTTGGGGCGCAGCTCCTGGATGAACTCGTCCGCGCTCACCCGCTTGCCTTGCGGCTTGAGGCTGATGAACATGCGCCCCTGGTTGGACGACGACGTCGGCCCGCCCGCGCCCACCGCCGACATGAACCCGGCGATGTTCGTGTCCTGCTGCACGATGGCCGCCAGCTCCTTCTGGTGCTGCACCATCGCATCGTACGAGATGTCCTGCGCCGCCTCGGTGGTCACGCGCACCTGCCCCGTGTCCTCCGTGGGGATGAAGCCCTTGGGCACGAGCACGAACAGTACCGCCGTGGCCACGAGGATCGCGGCCGAGAAGCCAAGCATGGCCCGGCGGTGCCGCATCGCGAAGTGCAGCGAGCCCTCGTACTTCGCGATCACCCACTGCCACCCGCGCTCCGTGAGGTTGTACAGCGCCCCGTGCTCTTCCTCGCCGTGCGGCCGCAGGAAGCGGCTCGAGAGCATCGGCGTGAGGCTCAGCGACACGAAGCCGGACACGAGGATGGACACCGCGATCGTCACCGCGAACTCGTGGAAGAGCCGCCCCACGACGCCGCCCAGGAACAGGATCGGGATGAACACCGCAGTCAGCGACAGCGTCATCGAGAGGATGGTGAAGCCCACTTCCTCCGCGCCGTCGTACGCCGCGGTCATGGGATCCTTCCCCATCTCCATGTGGCGCACGATGTTCTCGAGCATCACGATGGCGTCGTCCACCACGAAGCCGACGGCGAGGGTGAGCGCCATCAGCGACAGGTTGTCCAGGCTGTAGCCCAGCAGGTACATCACCGCGAACGTGCCGATCACCGAGATCGGCAGCGCGAGGCTCGGGATCAGCGTGGCCGACGCATTGCGCAGGAACACGAAGATCACCATCACCACGAGGCAGAGCGTGAGCACGAGCGTGAACTTCACGTCGTGCACCGACGCCTCGATGGACAGCGAGCGGTCGTACAGCGTCTGGATGTTGACCGCGCCGGGCACCTGCGCGCGGAGCTGCGTCATCAGGTCCTTGACGGCGTTGGCCACCGCCACGGTATTCGTGCCCGGCTGGCGCTGCACGGCCAGCACGATGGCGCGCTTGCCGTTGTACCAGCTCGCCACCTTGTTGCTCTGCACGTCGTCCAGCACCTGCCCCACGTCGCCCAGGTGCACCGGGGCGCCGTTCCGGTAGGCGACGACCATCCGGCGGAACGATGCCGCGTCCTGGAGCTGCCCGTTGGCCTCCACGGTGTACGCGCGGTTGGCGCCCCAGAGGATGCCGGTGGGCAGGTTGACGTTCTGCGACGTGATGGCGTTGGCCACCTCGTCGATGCCGATCTTGCGGTATGCCAGCGCCGTGGGGTCGAGCTGCACGCGGACGGCGTACTTCTGCGACCCGTACACCATCACCTGCGCCACGCCCGGCACCATCGAGATGCGCTGCGCCATCACCGTCTCGCCGTACTCGTCGAGCTGGGAGAGCGGCAGCAGGTCCGACGTCACCGAGAAGTAGATGATCGGCGCGTCGGCCGGGTTCACCTTCTGGTACGAGGGCGGGATGATGCCCTGCGGCAGGTTGCGCAGGGTCTGCGCGATCGCCGCCTGCACGTCCTGCGCCGCGGCGTCGATGTCGCGGTCCAGCGTGAACTGGATCGTGATGGACGTCGAGCCGAGCGCGCTCGTGGACGTCATGTTGTCGATGCCGGCGATCGTCGAGAACTGCTTCTCGAGCGGGGTCGCGACGGCCGAGGCCATCGTCTCCGGGCTCGCGCCCGGCAGGTTGGCGCTCACGGTGATCGTCGGGTAGTCCACGGTGGGCAGGTCGCTCACCGGGAGCCGGCGGTACGCCGCGATGCCGAACACCACGATCCCGACCATCAGCAGGATGGTCGCGACCGGGCGCTTGATGAATGGGGTGGAAAGGCTCATGACCCGCTCCCGGCCGGCGTCGTGCCGGATCCGACGACATCCACGACGGCGCCCGACACCAGGCGCGACTGCCCGTCAACCACCACCCGCTCGCCGGCCACGAGCCCGCTGTCCACCACGGTCAACGGGCCCACGATGCGCCCGGGGAGCACCTGGCGGACGCGCGCCGTGCGCGCGCTGTCCACGATGAACACGTACGCGCCCTGCTGGCCCGTCATCACGGCCGCCGAGGGCACGAGCAACGCATCGTGCTGCACGCCGAGCTGCACGGTGACGCGCACGTACTCGCCGGGCCAGAGCACGCGGCCCGCATTCTCGAACCGCGCCTTGGCCGTCACCGTGCCGGTGAGCGAGTCCACGGCGTTGTCGAGGAACGTCAGGGTCCCGGCCTCGGCCACCTGGCTGCTGTCGGCCGTCGTCACGCGCACCGGCAGCGCCTCGCTGAGCGAGTGCTGCTTGAGCGCGATGAAGTCGCGTTGCGTCACCGGGAAGCGCACCAGGATCGGGTGGATCTGGTTGATCACCACCAGCGCCTCGCTGTTCGCGTGCACCAGGTTGCCCGGGCGCAAGAGCAGGCTGCCGGTGCGCCCGCCAATCGGCGCGCGGATGACGGTGTAGCCCAGGTTCACCCGAGCGTTCTCCACGGCGGCGCTGTCCGCCTGCACCGTGGCCCGCAGTGCCGCGGCGTTGGCCTCCGCCTGGTCGGCCTGCGACTGCGTCACGTAGTCCTTGGCCACCAGCGCCCGGTAGCGGTCGGCGTCGCGCTGCGCACTCTGTGCCTGCGCCAGGTCGCGCGTGAGCTGCGCCTGCGCCTGCCGCAGCGCATTCTCGAACGGGCGGGCGTCAATGCGGAAGAGCACCTGGCCGGCGGTCACCTCGTCGCCCTCGTGGAACGCCACCTCGGTGAGCGTGCCGCCCACCTGCGACTGCACGCTGACCGTCTGCAGCGGCTCGACCACGCCGTTGGCGGTGATGGTGTACGCCGCGTCGCCGCGCGACGCGGCCGCGACGCGAACCGGGACGGCAGTCTCGTGGTCGGGCTTCTTGGCGGAACAGGCCGCCGCCGCGCACAGGGTGAGCAGCGCGGCCGCGCGCTGCCAGGATCGGGAGTCAGGACGGGATATGGTCATCGGTCGGAACCGGGAGCGTCGGAACTGAGGGGAAGCAGCGTTTCGCCATGGATGCCAAGGACGCCAGCGTCGTGCGCGAGCTGCGCGAGCGCCTGCCGCCACTGCCAGCGCGACTGCACGGCCTGTGCGCGCGCGCTGGCCAGCGCGGACTGCGCCAGCAGCAGGTCCACGATGCTGCCCACGCCCTCGGTGTAGCGGCCGCGCGCCACCTGCTCGGACTGCAGCGCGCTGGCCAGCAGGTCGCCAGAGGTGCGCACGCGTTGCGCCGCGGTCTGCAGCGCGTAGTACGACGAGAACACCTGCAGCATCACCTGCTGCCGCGTGAACTCGGCGTGCGCGGCCGCGGCGTCAGCCTGCGCCTGCGCCGCGCGCGTGTTGTAGAGCCGGGAGAATCCCTCGAATAGCGGGATCTGCACGCCAAGGTTGAGCGTGTACGTGCGGCCCGAGAAGTCGGGGATGTTGGAGCCGGAGTAGCCCCCCGTTGCGCTCAGCGCGAGGGACGGCAGCCCCGCTGAGCGCGCCACGCGCACCTGCGCGAGGGCGGCCTGCGCCTGCGCCTGCGCTTCGGCCAGGTCGGGGCGCGTGCGCACCGCGAGCGCGAGCAGCGAGTCGATGGACTGCGTGACGGACTGCGTGGAGTCCGCCGGCGGCACGTCCGGGATGTCGAACGCCGTGTTGGCGGGCAGCCCCATCGCGACGGCGACGCCGCCGCGGCTCACCTGCAGCTGCCCCTGCAACGCCTCGAGGTCCAGCTCGGCCTGCGACTTGGCCGTGCGCGCCTGCAGCACGTCGGCGATCGTCGCGAGTCCCACGCGGTGCCGCTCCTCGGCCGCCGCCAGGTTGGCGTTCGCCTCGTCCAGCGCGGACTTCTGCGCATCGCGCAGCGCGCGGGTGCCCAGGTACGTGAACACCGCGCCCTGCACCTGCAGGATCGTGTTCTGCACCACGCTGTTGTGCGACAGGTCCGCGGCAATCGCCGTCTGGCGCGCCGCATCCACGTTCGCCGCACGTCCGCCCAGGTCGAGCACCAGCCACGACAGCGTGACCGACGGCGTGTAGGTGGTGCGCTCGCCGCCGATGCGGCCCGGCACGGCCACCGACTTGCTGCGCGTGATGGCCGCGGCGGCATCGAGCGTGGGGTACCACGCCCCCTTGCTCGCGCCGTACAGGTCAGCCGCGGCGCGCGCCTGCGCCCACGAAATACGCGTCGCGGGGTTGTTGCGCAGCGCGAGGTCCACCGCGTCGGCGAGCGTGAGCTGCTGCAGCGACGCGGGCGTGACGGTCGGGCCGGCCACCGGCGCGACGAGCGGCGCGGCCGGCGTCGCGGCAGGCGGCAGCACGTCCTTCGGCGGCGCCCATGTCGTGCTGGGCTGCGGCGGCGCGCCTGGCGCGCCGCCAATGGAAGGGGGCGAACCCGCGCACGCGGCGAGCAGGGCAGCCCCAAGGATGCATGAGGATCGCATTACGGCGAAGTGTGTGTCGTGTCGGGTTGGGATCCCGTGTCGAACTGCTGCAGGCGGCGGAACCGCTCGCGCTGCGCAGGCGTCAGGATGCCCTCGATGTCGGACCGGACGCTGCTCACGAGCCGCTCCACCCGCGGGCGGATCTCGTCGCGCAGCGCATTGAACTCACCGGCACGCCGGTCCATGATCGTGTCCATCTGCGCCACCTGCGTGGCGCTCAGGCCGAGCTCGCGCGCGAGCTGTGCGCGCAATGCCCGGCGGTCCTGCGGCGTCGGCGACCGCAGCACGGCGGACAGCGGATGAAACGCCGTGTCCGGCGCCGGCATCGGGGCGCTGTCGGCGCGCACGATCATCCGGTCGATCGCGGCGCCGGCCAGGCCGCTGGCCAGCGCGATGCCGCAGAGCACCACCACCGCCACCGACCGCGCCGGGACGCTGACGAACCCACGCCGCGCCCGCATCACCGCGTCGCGCCGCCGCCGTCAACGGGAGACGACAGCACCAGCGCGCCCAGGAGCTGGTCCGGCCCGATGCGGGCCCCGACGTCCGCCGCGCGCGCAGCGCCCAGCGACGCCGTTCGCGCCGCCGCACGCGGCGCGAGGTCCGCGGGACGCACCACCGATGCCCAGAGCAGGCACGCCGCCGCCACCAGCGACGTCGCCATGCCGACGGCGAACAGCACGCGGGCCCACGCCACCGTGTACTCCCACCACGAGATCGTGCCGCGGCGCCGGTGTGCCAGCTCCGGCCCGGCATCCGCCAGCACGCGGGCCACGAGCCCATCGAGCTCGGCCGGCGTGAGCGTGGGGGCGCGGTCCAGGCGGCGCAGCGCCTCGCCGAGCACGGGGTCGGGCTTCAGGGCATCACGCATCAGTCCTCGTCTCCATTCAGGTGCGACAGCGCACGCCGCAGGTCGCGCCGCGCAACGTGCAGGTGCCAACGGATCGTCGTCGGCGACGTCTCCATCAGCTCGGCGATCTCGGACACCGAATAGCCATCCAGCTCGAAGAGTTGCACCACCAGCCGGCGCCGCGGCGGCAGCAGTGCGAGCTCGTGGCGCACGCGGCCCAGGATCTCGGCGCGCTCGGCGGCGTCCGCGGGCGATGCGCCGCGGTCGAACAGGTCATCGGGCAGTGGCTCGGTGGCGCGCACCGCGCGCGACGCAACGAGGTCCAGCCCGCGGTTCACGACGATCCGCGACAGCCAGGGCCAGAACGGGCGCCGCGCGTCGAACGCGTCGATGTGCTGCAGTGCCGAAAGGAACGCGTCCTGCACCAGGTCCTCGGCGTCCTCGCGCTGCTGGAGCACGCGATAGGCCAGGCGGAACGCGCGGGCCATGTGGCGTTCCACCAGCGCACCAAATGCCGAGCGATCACCCGCCTGGACGCGCTCAACCAGCGACCGCTCGACCTGAGCGTCGCCCTCGAACGGGTCCGGCTGGATGTGCGGGTGCTGGTTCACGTCGTGCCCACGCCCTGATCGAAAGAAAGATCCACGGCCCAGGGGCCGGAGCCCCCCGAGGCAACGATGCCCACGCTCTCCGGGCGCCCTGAACCGTGGATCGACCTGCAATCCACTATACGGACGAGCCCGCGAAAACATTTGCTGGGCACGGGGCGAATCGCGCGCCGGTGATCGGCGCGTGAAGAAATCACAAAGATGGCCAGGCTGCGATCAGGCGCCAGCCGGCTCCGGAGGCGCCTCGTCGGTCATCACGACCCCGCGCGCTTCATATATAGGAAGCACGAACCGCCGGAATGTGGACAGCCGCGACCAGAACCAGGCGCCACCCGCCAGGCACAGGATGCCCCCCAGCAGGATGGTCGCCTGCACACCGATCCGGCTGGCGACGGCGCCCGCCAGCAGGCTCCCCAGCGGCGACGTGCCCAGGAACGCCATCGTGTAGAACGCCATCACCCGGCCGCGAAGGCGCTCCTCCACGATCGTCTGCAGGATCGTGTTCGTGGACGCCATGCCCACCATCATGCCGGCGCCCACGAGCACGAGCAGCAGGAGCGACAGCCACATCACGTTGGAGAGCGAGAACAGGACGAGCGACACGCCGAACACGGACGCGGAAATCGCGATCGCGCGGTCCAGCCCGAGCACCGAGTTGCGGGAGGCCAGGAACAGCGCCCCGCCAAGCGCGCCCAAGCCGGACGCTGCCATCAGGAAGCCGAGCGTGTGCGCGCCGCCGTGCAGCACCTGCTTGGCCACGGCCGGCATGAGCACCGAGTACGGCATGCCCATCGTCGCGATGAGCGCGAGCAGAAGCAGCGTCGAGCGGATGGGCCACGACCCGGACACGTACCGGAACCCGTCGCGCATCTCGTCCAGCATCCTGGCCTTCACGCCCGCGGCCGGCCGGGACTCCACGCGCATCGCGAACAGCGATGCGATCACCGCGAGGTACGAGATCGCGTCGATCAGGAAGCACCACCCCTCGCCGAACGCCGCGATCAGCAGGCCGCCGATGGACGGGCCGATGATGCGGCTCGCATTCACCATCGAGGAGTTCAGCGCGATCGCGTTCGGCAGGTCGCGCCGGTCCGTCACCATCTGCACCACGAAGGACTGCCGCGCCGGCGTGTCGAACGCGTTGATCATGCCCTGGGCGAGCTGCAGGAGCAGCACGTGCACGACCGTGATCACGCCCGTGAGCGCGAGCACCGCGAGTGCCAGCGACTGCAGCATGGACAGCACCTGCGTGTACACCAGGATCCGGTGCCGGTCCCAGCGGTCCACGAGCACGCCCGTGAACGGCGTGAGCACCAGCGTCGGGATCTGCCCGCAGAAGCCGACGACGCCGAGCAGGAACGCGGACCCGGTAAGCCGGTACACGAGCCAGCTCGTGGCCACGCGCGTGATCCACGTGCCGACGAGCGACACGCTCTGCCCGCTGAAGAAGAGCCGGTAGTTGCGGTGCGCCAGCGCGGCGCCGATCTGCAGGCGTCCGCCGCTCACGCCGGCCATCCCCCACGTGCACGCGCGATCATGGGCTCAGCCCAGCGCCGTGATGACGTCGGCCGTGCTGCGCACGCGGCCGATGGTCGGGAAGAACCGCGTCACCGCATGCGTGTGCAGGTCCGCCTCGCGCGCCGCCATCGCGTCCTCGGCGAACACGAGCGCGTAGCCGTGCTCGTACGCCACGCGCGCGGTGGCCTCCACGCCGATGTTGGTCGAGATGCCGGCCATGATCACGGTGCGAATGCCGCGGCGGCGCAGGTGCACCTCGAGGTCGGTGCCGAAGAACGCGCCCGGCTGGTGCTTGGTGACCACCACGTCGCCGGGCTTCGGGCCGAGCTCGGGCACGATTTCCGCGAACTCGGCGGGCATGGGCCCGCTGCGCACCGGCCGCGGCACGTCCGTCGGGACGTTCGGGAAGAGCTCCCAGTTCGGGCCGGGGTCCACGCGGACCAGCACCACCAGCGCGCCGCGGGTGCGCGCGCGCTCGGCGATCCGGGCCGCATTGTCGATCACGGCGCGCGATGCGTGCGGCGCCGTCTCCATTGCGGCGATGCCACGCTGCAGGTCGATGATGACCAGCGCCGTGGTCGCGGGGTCGAGAGTCAGGGAAGTCGTGTCGGTCATGCTTGCGAAGGGATGCGGGGTATGAACCGCAACCTCGGCAATGTACCGACCGCCCTCAAGCCCCGCGGAACCCGGAATCGCGGCGATCCGTATTGGGGAGGCGAGCCGCCCGCATTACATTGAGGCAGTCGTGTGCGGGGAAGGGGCGCACAAGCCCCAGAGTTGGACGCACGCATTCAGCAAACGTTAAGGGAACCAATCCGCACGCCATGGCCCGGCCGCACCTTTCGCTGATCATTCCGGTGTACAATGGCGCCAGCCGGCTGGAGGAAACACTCCGGGCGGTGGATGACTTCCGGGCGGCAGCGCCGTGCTCCCTGGAAGTGCTGTTCGTGGACGACTGCAGCACCGATCCGCGCACGCCGGCGATGCTCGAGGCCTTTGCCGCCGCGCGGGACGGCGTGCAGGTCCTGCGCAACGAGCGCAACCGGGGCAAGGGGCACTCGGTGGCCCGCGGGATGCTCAAGGCGCGCGGTGCCTTCCGGGTGTTCACCGACGTGGACCTGGCGTACCCGCTCTCCGAGACGCGCAAGATCCTCCGCGCCCTGGAGGGCGGCGCCGACGTCGCCATTGCGTGCCGCGTGCTCCCCGAGTCGCGGTACCTGATGAGCCCGAGCTTCTTCCACTACCTGTACACGCGGCACCTGATGAGCCGCGCGTTCAACCTGATGGTGCGCGTCACGCTGCTGCCCGGCGTGCTGGACACGCAGGCCGGGCTCAAGGGATTCACGGCCGAGGCCGCGCACCAGATCTTCACTCGCTCCACGATTGCGGGCTTCGGGTTCGACATCGAGTGCCTGTACATCGCGCACTGCCACCGCATGCGGGTGGAGAACGTGGCCGTGGACTTCCGCTACGACGACGAGCCCACCACGGTGCGCTTCGTGCGCGACTCGCTGCGCATGGCACGGGACATCGCCACGGTGCGCTGGAACGGCTGGACGGGGCGCTACGTGTCGCCCATCGGGCCGCTGGCCGGGGAAGCGGACGGCCCCGTCGCTGACGCGGCGACGGATTCCGTCGCGCACGCCGTCTGATCGCCGTGCGCGGCGCGCGCCGCCGGCTGGTCATCAACGCCGATGACTTCGGCTTCACGGAGGGCGTGAACCGCGGCATCATCGAGGCGCATGACGCGGGCGTCGTCACGTCCACGTCCATGATGGTCAACATGCCCGGCTGGGAAGACGGCCTCGCGCGCCTCCCCGCGCGCAAGGGATCGCTCGGCGTCGGGCTGCACCTGAACCTCATCGTCGGCGCCCCGCTCACGCGCTGCCCCTCCCTCACCGACGGGCGCACGGGGCAGTTCCACCCGTTCCGGTCGCTCGCGCTGCGCGCCGCCGCCGGGCGGGTCGCCCTGCGCGAGGTGCACGACGAATGCGCGGCCCAGCTCGATCGCCTCGTGCGCGCCGGCGTGCGCGTCACGCACGTGGACGCGCATCGCCACACGCACTGCTTCCGCGGGTTCTTCGCGCCCGTGCGCGAGGCGGCGCAGCGCATCGGCGTCTCCGTGGTGCGCGTGCCGCGCGAGCGGTTCGTGGCTGGCGTCGGCGACTGGCGCGGCCGCGCCAAGGCGCTGGTGCTCCGGGCCGGCATGACCCTGGGCGGCGCCCCGGCGCGCGATGCGCAGCCGGCGTTCTTCGGCATGACGCTGCTCGGCGCACGGGACTTCCTGCCCGGGCTGCTGGCGCTGCTCGACGCGCTGCCCGAGGGCACGAGCGAGCTGATGGTGCACCCGGGCTACGCGACGGCGGAGCTGGCGTCGCTGGACACCTACCGGCAGGAGCGCGAGCGCGAGGTGCGCGCGCTCACGTCGCCGGAGCTACGTGCCCGGCTCGCGCGCGGCGACATCGAGCTCGTGCACTTCGGCATGGGCTGACGGCGCGCGCCAGAGCTGCACCTGCGTCACTACCCAGGTGACGAGCACGGGCACCGTCTTGAAGTAGGTCGGATCGAAGAACGCACGCTGCCACGCGCGCGGCATGACGTCGCTCTTCACGAGCGTGGTACCGACGAACACGAACGCCAGCAGCGCCCACGTGGCGGCACTGCGCGGCGTGGCCAGGAACCACAGCGCGACGCCGCACACCGCGATCACGAACGTCGGGCTCTCCGACTGGTGGTTGAACAGCACGCAGAACATGAGCAGCGACGCCAGGAAGAGCTGCTGGAATGCGCGCTCGCCCAGCCGCGACCGTCGCAGGGCCACCGGCAGCAGGAGCAGCACCACGCCGGCGAGCTGCTGCGGCCAGTTGGGCCAGTCCACGCCCAGCCACAGGTGCACCTGCTGCATCACCGAGTACATGCGGTCCAGCGCATCCTTCGACTCGACGGCGTGCCACCACGCGTACTGCTGCAGCAGCACGGCGGGGGACGTGACGAGCAGCGGCGCGAGGAGCATGATCGCGCCGCCGGCCACGCACAGGAGCACGTAGCGCGCCTTCCGCGGATGGAACAGCAGCGCGGAGCCGGCTGCCGCCGGGAAGATCTTGATGCACGTCCCGAGG
>DASZRI010000028.1:0-6026 GCA_035549215.1 Gemmatimonadaceae bacterium
GCCGAAGGGCCACCGAGCGTCGGTGGAGGAGGGAACAACGGTGGCGGGTAGCGTCAAACATGAGACGGAGGGCGCCCGGCAGCAAGCAGCGCCTCCGCGCGGTCAGGTCGGCTCCAACAACCCGCTCGGCCTACCCCCGCACCAGCTTCTGGAACTACGCGCGTTGGAAAGTGGTGAAGTGCTCGGCCGGCTCTTCAGGCGGACCCCGATCCTGATTGACCGCGGTTCCGCGCGATGCGTGTGGATGTCACCAACGCCGGCCTGCATTTCGCCGGGCAGCCGCGACACGTAGTAGTAGTCGATGTCGTTCGCCGACGTGTTCAGCACTTCGTAGCGCCGCGTCGGACCGCTGGGCGTGTTGCCGCCGGCATCGCCGTCCCACACGAGTTCGGACTGCAGGTCGAGCATCCAGGCCGCGAGCGAACTCTACAGGCCGTGGATCAGCGCCGTCCGTGCCCCCAACTCCGCCCCCGTGCTTCGCCGCAGCGGGGTGGCCGGCACCAGGTCCGAGCTCACGGCCCGCCGCCGGGGCGCTTATGGTCCCGGGGCGGGTGGTTGCTTGCTCTGCGGTGCGGCCAGCGCGCGAGTGACCGCCGCGCGCACCTCGCCAAGCGAGTCGTCAATGTTCCCGGTGTGCTGCCAGAGCAGCAGTCCATTCCGACCGATGATGAAGGTCGTCGGCACGCCGACCACGCGGTAGGCGCGCTCGATCGCGCCCGCAGCATCGTGGACCACGGCGAAGCGCAGGTGGTTCGCCTCCGCGAATCGCCGGACGCGCGCGTCGCTGCCCGCGTCGACACTCACCCCAACCACGCGCAGGCCCCGGGCGTTGAACTCGGCCTGGAGCGAATCGAGCGCCTGCATCTCCTCGGCGCAGGAGGTGCACCAGGTAGCCCACACGTTGAGCAGCGTGGCCACGTCCGCCGACCCGATGCGGATCGTATCGCCGTCCAGGGTGCGCATGGCATAGGCCGGCACCAGATCCCCGACGGCCAGCGGCCGGAAGGCGCCGGCCGTATCGTCGGCCGCGGCCGCTCCACCGCCGGACCCGCCGCCGCACGCGATCAGCGCGAGGCAGGCCGCGGTCACCACGCGATGCCTCACTGCACCACACCGCGGCGCGCGAACACCTCGGACCGCCCCACAGAGTCGAGGCCCATGACCGCCCCGGGCAGCTTCATGTTCGGGTGTGCGTGAGCGGCGGCCGCGGCGTCCGCGGCACTCTCCTCGGACCAGGCGATGACCACGGAATCGCCGAACGCACCGAGCACGGGGAACGTGGCGGAGCGGCCGGCCACGCTCACCGGCACCCGCGCGCCGAACGTCACGCCGCCGTCGGCCGACGCGCGCACCACGATCTGCGGCACCTCGCGTGTGCCGTCGTCCCACGCGGCGATGACCTGGTGGGTGCCGCGCACGGAGAGCTGCACGTGCGCCGCGCGGGAGTACTTGGCGACGCCGAGGGGAATTGGATTGCCGAAGCTCCGCCCGCCGTCGGTGGAGCGGGCGTAGAAGACGCCGGCCGCCCCTTCCTTGCCCGTCCACCAGGCCACGTGGATCACGCCGGCGCTGTCGGCCGCGAGCGCAGGACCGGCGTGCGGACAGGCGTCGAAGTGCCACTCGTCGTCGTGCACCGGCACCGGCGCGCTCCAGGTGGCGCCGGAATCCGTCGAGTGGGCGACGACAACCTCGCGCACGTTGCCTGGGTATACGTGGCGCCAGGCCATGTACACCGCGCCGTTGGGCCCGGTGGCGAGCGCCGTGCGGCAACAGGGACAGGCCTCGCCGGTGTCCACGCGCACGCGCGCACTCCAGCTGTGTCCGCCGTCGGTCGAGCGCGTGATCCATGCCCCGGCCGGTACGTGCGCCATGCCGGCCATGCCGGCCATCCCGGCCATGCCGCCGTCGGCGCGCGCGGGGTGCGCGGCGGCCGGCGCGGCCGGCACTCCGTCTGGCGCGCCCAGCCAGCTGACGTAGATCGTGCCGTCCCGCGCCAGGTGCAAGGACTCGTAGCTGTGCGCGCCGAATGCGGGTCCGTCGGTCACGGTGACTGGCGCGGTCCATGTCGCGCCACCGTCGGTGGACCGCACCAGGCGAAGCGCCGTGACCGGGTAGCGGTGTCCGGCGGCAACCTTGGCGACGGTGTACACCGCGTAGAGCGCGCCGTCGGGGGCGTAGGCGAGCTGCGGCGGCGTCTCGCCGTGGGCCTCGATCGCGCCCAGCGAGTCGCGGATCTCCCGCGGCGCGGCGCCGCCGACCGAAACGTACAGCCGCCCGTCAGTGCCGCCGTTGGGGGCCGACACCCAGGCCACGGCCTGGGCACCGGCGCGGGAGACAGCGAACATCGGCGCTGTGCCCACGGTCGTCGCACCGCTCACCTCCACCTGGGAGGCGAGCGTCACCCCCGGCGGCTTCGGACGGCCGCACCCGGCAACGGCGAGGGCGGCGCCGAGGAGGCAGGCGCCAATCTCAGAACGCATATCGCACGCCAGCGGTGAACGCCCTCGGCATGCCGAGCTTTTCCGAGCTGGCGCTGGTAGTGGCGGAGTCGGTGTAGCGGACGTCGGTCAGGTTCACCACGGTGCCGTAGAGCTCCATGCCGTCGTTCAGCCGGTACGTTGTGCCCAGCTGGACGGTGGTGAACGGAATCTGCGGCAGCGTACGCTGGATGTCGAGGTACATCTTGCCGTTGAAGCGGGCGCCGGCGCTGGCGCTCCAATGCGAGGTGGCCTGCCAGGTCGCATCGGCCGTGGCGACGTTCTTCGCGATGGCGCCCAGCTGCACGCCCGTGGGGTCGCCGGTCGTGGTCGACGTATAGTGGCTGTCGGTGTACGTGTACGACGCATGCAGCGAGACCGCGGCAGCCGGGTGCCACCCGCCGTCGAGCTCTACGCCCTGCGCGATCGCGTTCTGCCCGTTGGTGTTGAAGTTCACGTTGGCGGGGCAGTTGGAAAGCGTGGCGCCGCAGATGGCGACCACGGCCGCCGGCGCCGTGTTCGGGCTCGTGATCTTGTACGAGGCGATCAGTTCCTTCGTATAGTAGTGGAAGGCGGTTGCCCCGAGCGTGACGGCGCCCATCGTGACATCGGCGCCGCCCTCGCCGCCCACCAGGGTCTGCGGGGAGAGCGTCGGGTTGGCGATGGTGATGGACGTACTGGAGGAATACGAGCGGTAGAGGTTGTTGAGGCCCGGGGCACGGAACGACCGGTAGGCCGCGGCGCGCAGCGAAACGTGCGGAGCGAGGTCGTAGCGGAGCGACAGGCTGGGATTGAACGACCCCCGGTGCGAATCGGCGATGGGCCCGCCCGTGGACGCGCCCGCCACTCCGTTGGTGTAGCGGGTCATCTCCGCCACGCCGCCCTGGTCCACCCAATAGTCGTACCGCATGCTGAGGGTGACGAAAAGGGGATCGGCGGGGCGCGCCGAGGCCTGGACGAACGCCCCGGCGAATTGCTGGGTGCCTCGGCCGTAGTTGGTGCGGTTCACGGTCGACGACGACGCATCAGTGGTGGTCGGCTTGTTGTACGTGGTCGCGTTGTCCTCGCCACCCACCGTGCGGTAGTCCACGCCGAACTGCATGGCGGACCCTCCCGGGGTGGCCACCGGCGTCGAATACACGGCCGAAGCGCCCAGCTCGTGGGACGGATTGAAGTCGTGCGAGTTGGCGTACTGCACGAGGGGCGACGCGGTGGAGCTGGTATTGCACGAGGCGGCGGATGCGAGGTAGCACCCGGCGCCGTTGGACTTGTCGAAGGTCACCGACTGGGCCCATGCCCTGGTGTCGAGGCGGGCGCCGTCGGCGAAGCTGGCCGAGAACCCGAGCGAGCCGTCGGGGCTGCGCTGCAGGTTGGTGCCGTAGCGGTAACCGCCGATGTCCTCGTTCTGCTGGTCGTAGCCGACCCGGAGGAACGCGTCGGTGCTGGCGGTGGGCGCGTAGTAGGCGGCGACCCCGACGTTGGCGTTGTGCGCGGCCGACGCCGCCGAGCCCGGCACCGCCCCCAGCGACACTTTCGGCGTCGTCTGGTACCCGCCGGTGCTGAAGCTGCTTCCCGTCACGCGAATGGCGAGACCGCTGGAGGTGAAGAAGTTCTTGGCCAGGGCGACGTTCGTGGTGTTCAGGGATTGGTAGTTCACGTCCAACTGCGCCGAATTGTCGATCGGCTTCTTGGTGATGACGTTGACGACGCCGGTGACGGCGAGATTACCCCAGAGACTCGAATTGCCGCCGCGAACCACCTCCACGCGCTGGATGGAGGACAGGGGGACTTTGTACCACTGCGTGGTGTTGTAGAACGGATCGTGAATGGGCACACCGTCCAGCAGCACGAGCACGGTGCTGTTCGTGACGCCGCGGATGCGGGTCTGATGCCCGGTAGGATCCGTGGTGTAGAAGGGCGCGCCGGGCATGTTCACGCCCGGGACGTTCCGTAGCAGCTGATCCAGCGAGCGCTGCGGCGACTGCTCGATCTCGGCCTGACGGATCACCGATGTGTGTAGCGGCATCTGCTGGAGCGTGGTCGTGCTGCGACTGGCGGACACGACGACGGCGCCGAGTGTCGCCGCGGTGTCGGCGGCCCGCCGGGCGGACGAGTCGGAGGTCTGGCGGGACGCGGCCTGGGCCCCGGCCCCGCGCGCGGCGGCGACGACCAGGAGGAGCGGCAAGGCTCGGCGGGCAGCCGAGGCCGCTCGGGCGGCGGTGGATCGAAAATGGTCGCGAACGGTTCGCCGGGGCTGTCGGTGGCAGATCATGCGTGGGGCTCTGGAGAGAAGCAGGATACGGGACACAACTGCGTTTATAGACTAGTGGGCACCCCGTGGCATCGGGATGCGGCAAGTTGTCGCACCCCGCCGGGGGGAGGCGCGGACGTTCGCGGCGGCTCCGTCGGCCACATCATATATTGACTCTTGAACGTCCAACCCGAGCTCCGGCGGAGGGACGCGATGCGGGTGCGAGGCCAACGATGAATCCGGCCGACGTCAGGCTTCAGTGGGTGGTGCGGCTCCGCTGGGCGGCGATTGCCGCCGAGGGCATCATCATCGCGCTGTGCCGAACGGGGCTGGGCCTGCCGCTGCCGATCAACCCGCTGTCCACGATCCTGCTGGTGGCAGCCGCCACGCAGTTCGGCGTGTGGGGCCTGAGCCGGCGCGCCGGGGGGTCGTCACGAGGGCTGCTCCCGGCGATTCTGGTGGCTGACACGCTGCTGCTCACCGGCCTGCTCTACTTCACCGGCGGGGCCCACAACCCGTTCAGCGCGTTCTATCTCATTCAGATCGCCATCGCGGCGTCGGTGCTGGGTTCCGCGTGGACCTGGGCGCTGCTTTGCCTGACGGTCACCTGCTTCGCGGGACTGTTCTGGTACAATGTTCCGATGGTAATTCCGGCCGCCGGCACGGGGTCGATGAGCGCGATGTCGCTGCACTTCGTCGGAATGTTCGTGGCGATGACGCTGACCGGCGCGTGCCTGGCGTGGTTCGTGGCGCGCCTCAACTCGGAGTTGCGCGAGCACGAGGCGGCCCGCAAGAGCGCCGAACTGAAGGCGGAGCGCGAGTCGCGGTTCACGTCGATCGTGACGCTGGCCGCGGGGGTGGCGCACGAAATCAACTCTCCCCTGGCCACCATCGCGGTGGCGGCGCGCGAGTTGGAGCACGACCTGCTGACCAGTGCGGCCCCGGCGGAGTTGGTGCCGGACGCGAGACTGATCCGCTCCGAGGTCGAACGGTGCCGCCGTGTGCTCGGCCGCCTGCGCGCGGCGAGCTTCGTCCACGGGCGGGAGCCGGAGTCATTCATGCGAGCAGGGGAGTTGGCGAGCGCCCTGCGCGAAACGCTGCCGGCCAGCTATACCGATCGACTGGTCCAGGTGAACCGCGCCGAGGCCGCGACGTGCCGGGTGCCGCGGGAGCCGGTGTTGCAGGCGGTGGGAAGTCTGGTGCGGAACGCCGTTGAGGCGTCCCCCGCCGGCGCCCCCGTCCAGCTGGAGGTGTCGCGCGACAACGGACCGATCGCGATCACCGTTTCCGATCGGGGC
>DASZRI010000029.1:0-2082 GCA_035549215.1 Gemmatimonadaceae bacterium
CCTGGTCCCAGTGGGGACCGGCCGGCCGTCGGCAGGCAATCAGGCCCGCGGGCTGCTGGTCAGGACGCGGAACTCGAGCTTCGTTCCGTCCGCGGCGACGTCCACTTCCAGCTCGTCCCCGCGCGAGAACTCGCCCATCAGGATCTTCTCGGAGAGCGGGTCCTCGATGTAGCGCTGGATGGCGCGCTTCAGCGGCCGGGCCCCGTAGCTCTCGTCGTACCCGTGCTTCACCAGGAAGTCCGTCGCCGCCTCGGTCAGCGCGAGCGACAGCTCCTCCTCGCTCAGCCGCTTCCGGACGTCGCGCAGCAGCACCTGCACGATCTGCGCGATGTGCTCCCGGCCCAGCGGGTGGAACACGATCACGTCGTCCAGGCGGTTCAGGAACTCCGGGTTGAACACGTTCTTGAGCTCCTCGCGCACGCGCTCCGCCATGCGGTCGAAGTTCACCTGCGCGTCGGCCGTCGTGAACCCGAGCGTCTTGCCCTTGGTGATGTCGCGGGCGCCGACGTTCGACGTCATGATGACGACCGTGTTCTTGAAGTCGATCACCCGGCCGTAATTGTCCGTGAGGTGGCCTTCATCCAGGACCTGCAGCAGGATGTTGAACACGTCCGGGTGCGCCTTCTCGATCTCGTCGAGCAGGATGACGCTGTACGGCTTCCGGCGCACCGCCTTGGTCAGCGTGCCGGAGTCCTCGTACCCCACGTACCCCGGGGGCGCGCCGATCAGCCGCGACACGGAGAACTTCTCCATGTACTCGCTCATGTCCACGCGGATCAGCGCCGAGGCATCGGCGAACAGGAACCGCGCCAGCGAGCGCGCGAGCTCCGTCTTGCCCACGCCCGTCGGGCCGCAGAACACGAACGAGCCGATCGGCCGGTTGGGATCCTTGAGCCCCGCACGGCTGCGACGGATCGAGCGCGCCAGCGCCTTGATCGCCTCGTCCTGGCCGATCACGGACTGGTGCAGTTCCTCCTCCATGCGCAGGAGCCGCGTCGTCTCCGCCTCCTGCAGGCGCGTCACCGGGATGCCCGTCCACCGGCTCACGATGAACGCGATCTCTTCCTCGCCGAGCACCGGGCGGTGCGACTGGCGCCGCTTCTCCCACTCTTCCTGCTGCTGGCGGATCTGGCCCTGCAGCTCGCGCTCGTTGTCGCGCAGCGCCGCGGCACGCTCGAAGTTCTGGTCGCGGACCGCCGCTTCCTTGTCCGCGCTCACCTTCTCGAGCTGCGCCTTGAGCGCCGCCACCTCGGGCGGCGGGGCCTGTGCCGCCAGCCGGGCGCGCGCCCCCGCCTCGTCGATCACGTCGATCGCCTTGTCGGGCAGGAAGCGGTCCGTGATGTAACGCTCCGACAGCTTGGCCGCCGTCACGAGCGTCGTGTCGGGGATCGTCACGGGGTGATGATCCTCGTACTTCTTGCGCAGCCCCTTCAGGATTTCGACGGTCTCGTCCACCGAGGGCGGGTCCACGATCACCGTCTGGAAGCGGCGCTCCAGTGCGCCATCCTTCTCGATGTACTTGCGGTACTCGTTCAGCGTGGACGCCCCGACGCACTGCAGCTCGCCGCGGGCCAGTGCGGGCTTGAGCATGTTGCTCGCGTCAATGGCCCCCTCGGCCGCGCCCGCGCCGACGAGCGTGTGCAGCTCGTCGATGAACAGGATGATGTTCTTGTTCTGGGCGATCTCGTTCATGACCGCCTTCAGGCGCTCCTCGAACTGGCCGCGGTACTTCGTGCCTGCGATCACCGCCGCCATGTCGAGCGACAGGACGCGGTTGTCACGCAGCGACTCCGGGCACTCCCCGTTCGCGATGAGCTGCGCCAGGCCCTCGACGATCGCCGTCTTGCCCACGCCCGCCTCGCCGAGGAGGACCGGGTTGTTCTTGGTCCGGCGCGACAGGACCTGGATCACGCGCTCGATTTCGTTCTGGCGGCCGATGACCGGATCAAGCTTGCCTTGCCGAGCCAGGTCGGTCAGGTCGCGTCCGAAAGAGTCCAAGGCCGGAGTCTTGGACTTATTGCCTTTTGCGGCGGCACGTTCCCCTTCGCCGCCCGCGTCCATCCCGTGACCGAGCAAGTTGAG
>DASZRI010000030.1:0-2713 GCA_035549215.1 Gemmatimonadaceae bacterium
ACAGCAGAGCGGCGGGCACGTGGTCGTCCACTCGGCGCCGGGCCAGGGCACCACGTTCGAGGTGCTGTTCCCGCGCGCCGGACAGCGGGCGGACTCCGTCGCCCCGGACGCAACGGCGCCGTCCGTCCCGCGCGGCACGGAGCGCGTCCTCGTCGTCGAGGACGACGCCACCCTGCGCAACCTCACCGAGCGCATGCTCTCCTGGCTCGGGTACGAGGTGCACTCGGCCGCGAACGCGTCCGAAGCGCAGCGCGTGATGCGCGGGCTGCGTGACGACGTACAGCTCCTGATCACGGACATCGTGATGCCCGGGCAGGATGGGACCGAGCTGGCGCGCACGCTCCTCGCGCGCGCGCCGTCGCTCAAGGTCCTGCTGGTGTCAGGCTACTCGGAACACCAGGGCGCCCAGCGCGACGGCTTCCCCACGAGCGCGGCGTTCCTGCAGAAGCCGTTCGATCGCGACACGCTCGCGCACCGCGTGCGCGAGCTCCTCGACGCCCCGGCAGCCTGACCCGCGGCTAGTGGCGCGTCGCCGCCACCTGCGCGGCCATCTGCAGCGCCGCGTAGGCGTTCACGATCCCGCCCGTTGCCGACAGCGTGCCGAACGGCACCAGTGCGTCGCCCGGCTTCGCGCCCGGCTTCGCCACCTGCTGGCTGGTGTAGCGCGTGGCCGACGCGAGGATGATCGCCTTGACGTCCGCGGCCGAGAGCTGCGGATAGTACGACATGATCAGCGCCGCGAGGCCCGCGACGACCGGCGAGGCCATGCTCGTGCCGCTGTCGCGCTCGTACTTGTTGCCCGGGATGGTCGAGAGGATGTCCTCGCCCGGCGCGAACACGTCCACGCGCGTCTGCCCGTAGTTGGAGAACGACGTGGCCAGCGTGTCACCGCCCTTCCACGACGAGGCGCCCACCTCGATCCACAGCTTCGCGCGCCCGCCGTCCAGGTAATACGGCGACGGGAAGTTGTCGCCCGTGTCCACGTCCTTGCCGTCGTTGCCGGCCGCATGGACCATCAGCACGCCGTGCGCGTCGGCGTACTTCACCGCGTCGTCCACGGCGGACTTGAAGGGTGAGTAGTCCTTGCCGAAGCTCATGTTGATCACCTGCGCGCCGCGGTCCACGGCGTAGCGGATGGCGTTCGCCACGTCCTTGTCGCGCTCATCGCCGTCCGGGATCGTGCGCACCATCATGACCTGCACCGCGGTGGCAATGCCGTCGATGCCGGCCCTGGCGTTGGCCGTCGCACCGATGATGCCGGCCACGTGCGTGCCGTGCTTCGCGTCCGGTCCCATCACGTCCGCGTTCCCGTAGAAGCGCTGGGTGAGGTCGGCGTAGTTGTCCCCGACGATGCTGCGCGGGTCGAACAGCGTGTCGAGCTTGAACTTCACCTCCGACTCGTACTCGGTCTTCGCCTCGTCGATGATCGCCGGCGTGATCCCGGCGGACGCGAGCTGCAGGTACGCCGCGCGGGCCTGCTGCGCGTCGAAGCCGTCCGGCGAGAAGGCGCGCACGCGGTCGAGGGTCAGCGAGTCATGCAGCGCCGCGCGCAGGATCTGCGTGGAACGCGTCATCACGTTCGCCGCCATGTTCACCTGGTCCAGCGTCTGCCGCGATTCCGCGCTCTTCCTGGCGAATTCCTCCGCCACCTTGCTGCAGGTAGCGGCCGTGGGCGCCGCACCGGGGACGCGGCTCTCCGGCCCGCCGTGGCAGCGCACGTACAGGCGCGTCATCTCGTACGTGTCCTGGTCCACGTCGCGGCCGTCGCGGCCGCCGATGAAGTTCCAGCCGTGCACGTCGTCCACGTACCCGTCGGCGTCGTCATCCTTGCCGTTGCCGGGCACTTCCTTCGGGTTGGACCACAGGTGTGCCTTGAGGTCCACGTGCGCCGTGTCGATGCCGCCGTCGATCACCGCCACGAGCACGGTGCGCCCGGGCTGCATGCCGGCGAGCAGCTCGCGCCGCGCCTTCTGCACGCTGATCCCCGGCACGTGATCGGTGCCCTCGTCCATGAGCTGCCACATGGCCGGCGCCGAGTCCACCGGGCTGCGCGGTGCCGTCACGGGGGCTGACGGCGTGAGTGACGGGGCAGGTGCCGCGGCCGGCGCAGGAGCCGGGGCCGGCGTGGCGACGGTCGTGGTGGCCGCGGGTGCGCAGGCGGCAAGCCCGGCGGCGGCGATGGCGACGATGGACGACAGCTTCACGGGACGTTCCAGGTTCAGGTTTGCGCTCGCTTGCGGTCCGAGCGCCGGATCTCGACGATCAGGTACGCCAGGATCGCGACGTTGCCGGCGAACACCACGCACTTGGTCGGCGTGAGCTGCCGCCACAACTCGTACACCTCAAACGGGATGAGCGATGCCGTCGCCACGGCGACGAGGATCTCCCCCCACCGGCGCTCGAGCCAGAGGCCGACGCCTTCGATGAGGAACAGCGCCGAGAGGCCGAACGCGACGAGCCCAAGTTGGCGGATGCGCTGGTCATCCAACCCCACGAGCCACGCGATCCCTGTCCGCAGGAACCTGGGTTCGTGGGGAAACGCGATCGCCTGCAGCCAGTCCCGGGCCGCGTCGGCGACATCGGGGTCCAGCAGCTTGCGCGCCCCGAGCCCGACCGCGAGCATCAGCGCCGCCTTCACGAACTTGTACACCGCGATCGCCTCGAGCACGCGATCGCGGCGGCGTCCGATGGGCCGGCCGCCAATCTCCCCGGT
>DASZRI010000031.1:0-4476 GCA_035549215.1 Gemmatimonadaceae bacterium
CAACGCCCGGACGCAAGTCCAGCCTGCCGGTTTCGGGGGCGGAATTCGCCGGGATCGGGCTGCAGTTCGCCCTCACGATCGTGGTGTTCATGTTCGGCGGCATCTGGCTGGACAAGCACCTGAAGACGTCGCCCTGGTTCGTGATCATCTGCGTCTTCGCGGGGGCCGGCGGCGGGTTCTACTCGATCTACCGGCGCGTGATGGCGGCTCAACAGCGGCACGACCAGGACAGGCAGTGAAGGCGACGGCGCTCTACGTGCTGTCGGCGGCGGCGATGATCGCCGTGGCCGGCGTGCTGCTGGCGCTCGGCTTCGGCCCGGGTGCCCGGCCGGTGCTGGTGACGACCGGGCTGGTCGCGCTGGCGGTGCAGGTCGTGGCCTTCCTGGTGGCGCGGGCCCTGACGGCGCGCCACCTGTGGGTGGCGTGGGGCGCGGGGAGCCTGCTGCGGCTGGTGGCGCTGGTGGCGTACGCGTTCCTGGCGGTGAAGGTGCTGGCGCTGCCGATGGTCCCGGCGGTGCTGGGGATGGCGGTGTTCCTGTTCGTGACGACCCTGATCGAACCCCTGTTGCTTCGTCTATGAGATTCCGTTCGCTTCTCGCGGCCCTCCTCGTGCTTGCTGCGCCCATGGCGCGCGCGCAGGAACCGGCGTCCGCTGCACCCGTCGCGGCCGCGCAGGCGGCGCCCGCCGAGTCGCAGGTGCCCAACGAGCCGGGCAAGGTGATCGAGAAGAAGCTGGGACCGGCGGACATCATCATGCCGCACATCACCGATGCGCGGTCCATCGAGGTGCCCTGCTTCAACAAGGAGTGGGCCTGCGAGATCCACCTGCCGTCGTGGCCGGTGACGATCGGCGGGACCACGATCGACTTCGGCCCGACGAAGCACGTCGTCTTCATGCTGCTGGCGGCGTTCCTCTGCGCGCTGGTCCTGATCGGCTCGGCGCGGTCGCACGTGAAGCATTCGCAGGAGGCGGGGCGGCCCAAGGGGTTCGCCGCGGGCCTCGAGGCGGTGGTGCTCTACCTGCGCAACGAGGTGTTCCTGCCGGCCATCGGGCACCACGGCGAGGCGTACGTGCCGTTCGTGCTCACGCTCTTCTTCTTCATCCTGTTCATGAACCTGATGGGGCTCGTGCCCTACGGGTCCACGCCCACGGGCAACATCTCGGTGACGGCGATGCTGGCCATCTGCTCGTTCATCGCGACGGAGCTGGCGGGCATCCGCGCGCAGGGGGTGGGTTACCTGCGCACGATCGTCTACTGGCCGAGCGACATGTCGGTGGCGATGAAGCTGCCGCTGACGATCGTGATGACGCCGGTGGAGATCATCGGCAAGTTCACGAAGCCGTTCGCGCTCACCATCCGTCTCTTCGCCAACATGACGGCGGGGCACGTGATCGTGCTGGCGATGATCGGGCTGGTGTTCACGTTCCAGAGCTGGGCGATCGCGCCGGCGCCGATCCTGATGGCGGTGGGGATCATGCTGCTGGAAGTGCTGGTGGCGTTCATCCAGGCGTTCATCTTCGCGCTGCTGGCCAGCGTGTTCATCGGCCAGATTCGCGCGTCGCATCACTAGGCAGTGGCAGGACGCCGGGCGGGCGGCGCTCCACCCGCGCGGCGGCGTACCCGGTCGGGTGACCGGGGAAGCCCGTTGAGGCCCGGGCCTCGGTGACGGGCAGCGTCCTGGCGCAAGCCATCGGCGCGGGGCACATCGAAGGCATACAGTCGCAGGACAACGGAGAACGACAATGCAAATGTATTCGCTGCTGCAGGCCGCGGCCGGCTACACGAAGGAGTACTCTGGCGCGTGGGCCATGATGGGTGCCGCGATCGGCGCGGGCCTGGCCGTGATCGGCGCGGGCCTGGGCATCGGCCGCGTGGGTGGCCAGGCGATGGAGGGCATGGCCCGCCAGCCCGAGCTCGCCGGCAACATCTCGACGAGCGCGCTGATCCTCGCGGCGCTCGTGGAAGGCGTGGCGCTGTTCGCGGTCGTCGTCGCGCTGCTGATCTCGCTGAAGTTCTACCTGGACGGGCGGCGTCCGCCCCGGGGCGGGCGCCGCGCACCCCTCTTGCTGGAATTCGACATGCGCTCGTTCCTGCTTTCCATCCCGATGACCGCGCTGGCCGCGTCGCCGCTCCTGGCCCAGGAGGCCCCTGCGAGCGGCGGCAGCGCGCTGATGTCGCTCCAGATGAACCTGATGTTCTGGACGCTGGTCATCTTCCTGGTGCTGTTCTTCGTCCTCGCCAAGTTCGCGTTCAAGCCGATCACGGCCGCCGTCGAGGCGCGCGAGAAGGCGCTCGAGGAGGCGATCGAGAACGCGAAGCGCGACCGCGACGAGGCCGCGAAGCTGCTCGCCGAGCAGCGCACGCAGCTCGATGCGGCGCGCACCGAGGCCGCCCGCCTGATGGCCGACGGCCGCGCGACGGCGGAGAAGATGCGCAGCGACCTGCTGGAGAAGGCGCACGCCGAGCAGCAGGAGCTGCTGGAGCGCGCGCGGCACGAGATCGACCGCGAGAAGGAGCGGGCCATCTCCGAGCTGCGCCGTGAGGCGGTGGACCTGGCGCTGGCCGGCGCGTCCAAGGTCATCGAGCAGAACCTCGACTCGGCGCAGAACCGCAAGCTGGTCGAGGGCTTCCTGGCCACGATCAAGCCGGTCAAGGCCGCGAGCTGATGCGCGACGTCACCATTGCCCGCAACTACGCCGAGGCGCTGCTGGAACTGGCGCGCAAGGCGAACGACGTGAGCGGGTACGAGGCGCTGATCAGCGGCATGGCGGACGCCATGCAGCAGGATCGCACGCTGCGGCTGTTCCTGGAGTCACCGCGCATCCCGGCGGCGCACAAGGACAAGGCGCTGGCCGACGCGTTCAAGAGCGCGCCGCGGACGTTCGTGCGCTTCGTCGAGGCGCTGGTGCGCAACCGCCGCCAGATGCTGGTGCCCGAGATCGCGGCCGAGTTCCGCGACCTGGTGGACGAGGTCGAGGGACGGCTGCATGCCACGGTGACCGTGGCGCGCGAGGCGTCGGACGCCGACCGCGCGGCGATCGCGAAGGAGCTGTCGCGGGCGTTCGGCAAGACGGTGGTGCCGCACATCTCGGTGAACCCGGGGCTGCTGGGCGGCATCGTGGTGCGCGTGGGCGACCAGGTGCTGGACGGCTCGGTGCGCAAGCGCCTGGCCATGCTCCGCGCGCGGATGGTGGCGCGGTAGGTCAGGCGTCGCCCGACGGGCGTCGCAGGAGGTGCTACGGGGCGGGGGTGACCAGGACGGTCACCCCCGCTGCGCGTTGGGGGGCTGGCAGCGGGCGCGCGGGCCGATGCGTATGTTCTGCGGGCGCGCCCCATGCGGCGCGCGATCCCACCGCACCGTTCCCGCCGAGGATGCCATGATGCCGTTCCCCTCCGCCCTTCGTCACGCTGTGCGCGGCGTGGCGGTGCTGGCCGTCGCCAGCGCACCGCTCTTTGCGCAGGACGTCCAGCAGCAGGTCGCCGCCGACCGCGCGCTCCTGGCGAAAGAGACGTACGTCACGCCGCCCGCCGCGATCGAGCAGCTCGTGACCGCGCCGTGGCAGCAGAACGTCACCTTCGGTGCGCAGAGCCCCGATCGCACGCGCTTCCTGCGCGAGGTGGGCGGCGGGCTTCCGACCGTGAACACGTTCGGCAAGCCGCACTACTACTTTGCCGGGCTGCAGGTGGACTACCAGGCGAACCGGTCGCGCGCGCTGACGGACCGCGGCGCGGTGGGGCTGCAGGTGATCGACGGTGCGACGGGCAAGGCGACGTCCATCGAGGTGCCGGCGGGCGCGACGGTGAGCAGCCCGGTGTGGTCGCCGGACGGCTCGCAGGTGGCGTTCATCGCGAACTTCGAGAATGCGACGCAGGCGTACGTGGCCGACGCGTCCACGGGCAAGTCCCACCAGGTGACGCGCACGCCGCTGCTCGCGACGCTGGTCACGACGCTCGACTGGACGCACGACGGCAAGTCGCTCGTGGTGGTGCAGCTGCCGGACAATCGCGGGCCGGAGCCGAAGCGGCCGGCGATCGCGACGGGTCCCACGGTGCGCATGAACGACGGCGAGAAGCGGCCGAACCGCGAGTTCGCCAGCCTGCTGGACGACCCGTACGACAAGGCGCAGATGGAGTACTACGTCACGGGGCAGCTCGCCGTGGTGGACGTGAAGACGCGTGCGACGCGCAAGGTCGGCGCACCGGCGATGATCCAGGACGTGGACGCGTCGCCGGACGCGAAGTACTTCCGCGTGACGGTGATGCAGAAGCCGTTCTCGTACCTGACGCAGTACACGAGCTTCGGCAGCGCCGAGCAGCTGTGGGACGCGGATGGAAGGCTGGTGGCGACGCTGGCGTCGCGGCCGCTGCGCGACGGTGAGGGTGCGGGGCCGGGGTTCGGTGGCGGCGACACCCAGGCGGCGCAGGGGGACACGGCGAAGCGCTCGTTCGGGTGGCTGCCGTCCGGCGCGCTGTA
>DASZRI010000032.1:0-2708 GCA_035549215.1 Gemmatimonadaceae bacterium
GGACTTCCTGTTCGACGACGAGCGGGCGATGGTCCGGCTCGACATGTCCGAGTACATGGAAAAGCACGCCGTGGCGCGCATGATCGGCGCGCCCCCGGGCTACGTCGGGTACGAGGAGGGCGGGCAGCTCACGGAGGCGATCCGTCGCCGGCCGTACGCGGTCGTGCTGTTCGACGAGATCGAGAAGGCGCACCCGGACGTGTTCAACCTGCTGCTGCAGATCCTGGACGACGGGCGCCTGACCGACTCGCAGGGGCGCACGGTGGACTTCCGGAACACCGTGATCATCATGACGTCGAACATCGGCAGCCACTTCATCCTCGAGCACACGGGCGGTGACTGGGCGGCGACCGAGGTGCAGGTGACGCAGGCGCTGCGGCAGCACTTCCGTCCCGAGTTCCTGAACCGCGTGGATGACGTGGTGGTGTTCCGCCCGCTGGGCAAGCCGCAGATCGAGCGGATCGTGGACCTGCAGCTCAAGCAAATGGAGGCGCTGCTGGCCGACCGCAAGCTGACGCTCGAGGTGACGCCCGAGGCGAAGGCGCTGCTGGCGGACGAGGGCTATGATCCGGCGTTCGGCGCGCGCCCGCTGAAGCGCGCCATCCAGCGGCTGATCCAGAATCCGCTGGCGCTGCAGGTGCTCGAAGGCCGCTTCCACGAGGGCGACCACGTCCTCGTGACCCGCGGCGCCGGCGATGCGCTCGAGTTCGAGCGCGCCGAGCCGGTGGCGGCCCCGGCGTGACGTCGCTGGAAGGGGTGGGGCGCGCCGCGCTGTCCGTGGTGGACGCGCGGTGGATGGACGAGGCGCTGGCCGAGGCGCGCGCTGCGGCGGAGGCCGGCGACGTCCCGGTCGGCGCCGTCGTCGTTCGGAACGGTGCGCTGGTGTCGCGCGGTGCGAACCGCACCGTGCGCGACCAGGACCCGACCGCGCACGCGGAGATGATCGCGGTGCGCGCCGCCGCCGCGGCGCTGGGGGCGTGGCGGCTGGACGACTGCACGCTGTACGTGACGCTGGAGCCGTGCGCGATGTGCGCGGGTGCGCTCGTCCTGTCGCGTGTCGAGCGGCTGGTGTTCGGCGCGTGGGACGAGAAGGCCGGGATGGTCGGGTCGGTGGGTGACCTCGCGCGCCACGCGCGGCTCAATCATCGGCTGCAGGTGCAGGCCGGCGTGCGCGAGGCGGAGTGTGGCGCGCTGCTCTCGTCGTTCTTCGCCGAGCGGCGGGTCAGGGACGGGGGCCGATGACGCGCGCAACGTGCCCGGCGTGCCAGGGGTCGGCCCTGCGACGGGTGGAGTCCGTGTCGCTGGATACGCTTGCCGCGGGATGGATCGGGCAGCCATTCGTCGCCCAGCGCGTGACGGCGGCAGAGCTCCGGGCGCAGATGCTCGCCGACCTCGGCACGGATCGCGTGGATGTGCTCCGGTGCGCTACCTGCAGCATGGAGCATATGTCCCCGATGCGCACGTGGTCGGCGGACCACTACCCTGTGCAGGAGCACGGCTTCGGCTTCGATCACGTGACGGCGCTCCAGCGGCTGCAGGGTGGATCGGGAAAGCTCCTCGAGATCGGGTGTGCCGATGGAGCGTTCCTCGATGCGACATCAGCGCTCGGCTATCGCGCCATCGGGCTGGACTTCGCGCCGGAGAGCGTCGCGGCGGCACGCGCGGCAGGGCGTGATGTGCGGCAGTCTGGCGTGGACCACCTCGTGGATGCGGTGGCCGGCGATGCGCCGTTCGACGTGATCGCGATGTTCCAGATCATCGAGCACCTCGAGGCGCCGGACGAGACGTTCTCCGCGCTGGGCACACTGGCGCACCGCGACACGCGCCTGCTGATCGGGTGCCCGTCGCCGCGGCGGTTCGCGCGGGCGTATCCCCACGCGGAGCGCGTTGGGCTCAGCGAATTCTGGGATTACCCGCCGCAGCACACCATGCGCTGGACGCCGGCGGCCATGCGCCGCTTCCTGGCGCGCCACGGGTGGTCCGTGGTGCATGTAGCCGAGGAGCCGTTCACGCTGGTTGGCGCCGCGGCCTTCCTGACGTCGTCCAACGGTCGCCACGCGGGGTGGTATGGCCATGCGTGGCGGCGCCGGGCCACGACGGCGGGGTGGATGCTGCGCCTGGCAGCGACGGGTGCTCCGCTGCGCTTCTCGGGCGTGCGCCTTTATGTGGAGGCGGCGCGCACCGCGAGCGCGTGACGCGTCGTGCTGCGCACGCGTTGACACCCCCTCTGCGGCCGCCTAACTTTCGAGGCTCTTGGACAGGTGGCCGAGTGGCTGAAGGCACCGGTCTCGAAAACCGGCATACCGGCAACGGTATCGAGAGTTCGAATCTCTCCCTGTCCGCTGCATTGAAGTACGAGGCGCGCTGACGCACGGACGCTGCGGGCGCGCTGTTTCGTGGATGGGTGGCCGAGTGGTTTAAGGCGCACGCCTGGAAAGTGTGTGTACGTCAAAAGCGTACCGTGGGTTCGAATCCCACCCCATCCGTGCGGGGCAACCGAACTGCAAGGGCGGCGCGAATCACTCGCGCCGCCCTTTCTTGTTTTCGCGGGTAGCGGCTGCGTGGTCAGCGGCTGCGGAGTTGGCGGATGCGCGGGTAGCGGCTGCGCAGTTCGCAGTGTTGCAGTTCTCGGTCCTGCGCCGTTCTCGGCCCTGCGCCGTTATCGGTCCTGCGCGGTTGTCGGTCCTGCGCTGTACTCCCTGAGATAC
>DASZRI010000033.1:0-10063 GCA_035549215.1 Gemmatimonadaceae bacterium
CGCATCCAGCGTGTCGAGCCACTGCTGCGTCACGCGGGCGGACTGGATGTAGTCCATCTTCGGGAACGCGCGCTGCAGGTACGGGTTGCCCTGCAGCATGATCGAGTCCTGCGACGGGCCCTTGCCGCGCGGCGGGCCCTCGCCGTAGCCGCTGTACAGCGAATCCACGACGTCCATCCCCTGCACCACCTGCGCGAACGGCGGGAACCCGGATCCGCCCAGCGTGTCGAGGCGCGAGTTGTCGCGGTAGTTGATGAACACCTGCACGGTGCGCGAGTTGGGGCCACTGCGCGCAAAGGACATCATCCCGCGCACGTTGCTGCGCAGCACCTGGTCGTCGGGAATCGTTCGCTCCTTCCACGCGGCGTTGACGAGCGGGTTGCCGCTGATGCCGAACTGCACGACGAACCCCTTCACGACGCGGAAGAACCGCGCCTGGTCGTAGTAGCCGTTCGCGGCCAGGAAGTAGAAGCGGTCGGCGCCGTACGGCGACCAGTCGCGGTGCGCCCGGACCACGAACGGCCCGCGACTGGTCGTGAACGTGACGTCGAAGCTGTCAGGCGCCGGGGCCACGAGCTCCTCCGGCGTCGGCTGCAGCAGGGGCGAGCGGTGCGAGCAGGCCATCAGGGCCACGCCCGCCACGAACGCCCCCACCGCCGGGAGCCGGCGGCTCACCGCTGGCCGATGCCCGCGTCGACGCGCGGGACCTTGTCCTGCCACAGGTACGTCGGCAGCTTGCGCTGCCGCGGATAGACCTCGTCCAGCGTGTTGCCGTCGTACAGGCGACCGTTCTTCATGACGTAGTGGATCGTGTTCGTGTTGCGGATGTTGTCGAGCGGATTGGCATCCAGCACGACCAGGTCCGCCATCTTGCCCGGCTCGATGGACCCGAGATCCGTGGACATGCCGATCGCCTCGGCGCCGAGGATCGTGGCCGAGCGCAGGACGTCGTACGGCTGCATGCCGCCCATGCTCAGCATCCACATCTCCCACTGGTAGCCGAGCCCCTGGAACTGGCCGTGGCTGCCGACGCCCACGCGGCCGCCCGCCTCGATGATGTCCTTCGAGAACTCGGCGTGCTGCTGGAAGTCGTACTCCTCGGGGCGGAACCAGCCGCCCGGGCCCGGGCTGCCACCCGCGTTGGTGCCGCGGCGGCGCGTCTTCTCGTCCAGGTCTTCCTCCGGATGGAAGTGCCGCACCTTCGGGTCGTCGTGGACGTTGGTGTTCGTGAACCAGTAGTTCTCGCCGAACGGCGCGCCATACGACACGATGAGCGTGGGGCTGTTCGTCACGCCGCTCCTGGCGAACAGCGTCACGACGTCGTTGTACAGCGGCGAGATCGGGATGGTGTGCTCGACGCCCGGGTAGCCGTCCATGACGTGCGTGAGCTCGAGCTTGAAGTCCAGCCCGCCCTCGGTCGTGGGCATGAGGCCCAGTTCCTTCGCGGCCATGATGATGTACTGCCGCGTCTGGCGGTTGCCGGACATGTACATCTTGAGCGTCTGCGTGTTGTAGTACTGCGCGTACCGCTTGAGCACGTCGCGCGCCTGCTCCAGCGTGCGGATGTTCTCGGTGGCGAACACGCCCGGGCCGGTGGAGTAGATGCGCGGGCCGACCATGGTGCCCATGTCCACCTGGTCCTCGTACGCCAGGACGTCGGTGGTGGAGGTCTGCGGGTCGCGCGTGGTCGTCACGCCGTACGCGAGCATCGCCAGGTACTGCCACACCTGCTGCACGTGGACATCCGGCACCAGCCACTGCGTGTGGTAGTGCGTGTCCACGAAGCCCGGCACGATGGTCTTGCCGGTCATGTCGATCTCCTTCGCGCCGGCGGGCACCTGCACCTCGCCGTGCTTGCCCACGGCGACGATGCGGTCATTGCGCACGACGATGTCGGCGTTCTCGATGACCTCGCGCCCCTTCATGGTGAGCACGCGCGCGCCGCGGAGCACCGCCGTGCCCTCGGGGACATCGCGCCTGGCGGTCACCGCGATGCGGTGCTCGGCCGGCTTGTAGCCGGGCGCCCCGTGCTTCGTCGTGTCCTGCCTGGCCGTCGTGTCCTTGCCCGTGCGCGCCGCCGCAGCGGCCTTGACGCTGTCGTCCACCTGCTTCGCGCGCGCCAGGTCGTACGAGAAGACGCTGTTGCCCAGCGCCCACCACACCGTGTTGCCGTCGGCGCTCCACGCCGGGAACTGCCCGCCGATCTCGGTGAGCTTGCGCACCGGGAACGACGCCGTGGCCGGGTCGGCCACGGACACCGTGGGCGTCGGGCCGCCGACGTACGGCACGGCCACCGTGTAGAGGTCCATGCCCACCTGTGCCACCGCGCGGTCGCCCTTGGGGCTCAGCCGCACGAGCTGCGCGGGCGGCGCCTGCGGGTTGTTCTCGGCCTCGGACTCGGCCAGCGTCGCCGGATCGGGCACGTCCACCCCGTCGTCGGGCGACGGCTCGCCGCGGCCCGGCGGCATCGGGCCCGACACCTTGAGCAGCTCCTTCACGTCCGTGCCGTCCCAACGGAACGAAAGCAGGCCCTCGGACGGGCTGTACGCGTAGATGCGCGACGTGTCCGCCTGGCTGAAGTGCGGCGTGCGATCGTTGCCCGACGGCATGATCATCGTGGCTGCGCCACCGGTGGACGGGATCCAGATGAACTGGCGATCGAGCCCGCCGTTGTAGGTGCCCGCGTTCTCCTGCAGGTCGCGCGCCGACGCGCGCACCGCGACGATGCGCTTGCCGTCCAGCGACCACGCCGGATCGCGGTAGTACGCCGGCATGTTCGTCAGGCGCTGCGGCGTGCCGCGCCCGTCGGCACTGGCGCGGTAGATCTGCCCGCCGTCCTTGTCGGTCCACGTCACGAACGCAATCGAGCGCCCGTCGGGCGACCACGCCGGCTGGAACTCGCCGACGTCCAGGTTGGTCAGGCGCCGCGGCGCGCCTCCGATGGAGTCCACCACGTACACGCGGTCGAGCGCCGTGAACGCCACGCGCCTGCCGTCCGGTGCCGGCGCAATGTCGCGGACCTGGTGGGCCGTGAAGGTCGCCTTGTCGTCCACGCGGTAGGTGAAGCGGACCTCGGGGCCGATCTCGAGCGCCACGTCGGCCGTGAACGGGATCTTCGTGGCGGCGCTGCCGTCCGTGGGCACGCGCCAGATCTCGCCGCCGTACGACGCGATCACTGCCCTGGAGTCCGGGGTGAACGCATAGCCCGGGAGGACATCCAGCGGGGCGCGCGATTCCTGCTCGTCGCGCTGCACGGGATACGCCAGCCAGCGCTCCTGGCCCGAGGCAAGCTCGCGCAGCCGGAGGCCCGTGCTCGTCTCGTAGCGCGTGCCGTACACGAGCCACTTTCCGTCGGGCGAAATCTCGGGACGGAAGGCCGAGCCATATCGCTCACTCATCGTCGTGGAGCGGCCGGTCTCCCGGTCGTACACGGCGAGCTGGTACTGCGGGAAGATGGCGTTGTACTGCCAGTCCCCGGTGCGCTCGGCGTACCAGATGTAGCGTCCGTTCGGCTCCACCGCGGCGCCCACCGTCTTGAGCTGCGCGGGCTCGCGGATCAGCGCCTGGCCCGTGCCGCCGTCCACGTCGTAGATCCAGAGCTTGGCGATGCCGCCCGTGGCCCCGTTCTTCGACGCGATGATGTACTTGCCGTCGGGCGTGTACCGCGGCGAGAGGTACTGGTTGTCGTTCCCCTTGGTCACCTGCACCGTGTCGCTGCCGTCGGCGGCCATCGTCCAGACGTTGTCGCCGCCGCTGCGGTCGGACACGAAGACGATGCGCTTGCCGTCGGGGCTGAACCGCGGCTGCGCGTCGTACGCCATGCCGTGCGTGATGCGCGTCGCCTTGCCGCCCGTGATCGGCATCCTGTAGATGTCGCCGAGCAGGTCGAAGACGATCGTCTGCCCGTCGGGGCTGACGTCGAGGGAGATCCATGATCCCCTGGACGTCGTGAAGTCGATGTTGCGGGCGGCCTTGAGGGGCAGGCCGGGCTTGGCGGCGCCATTCGGGCCGCCGCGCTGCGCCAGTGCGGGCGTGCTGGAAAGCGCCACCAGCGCCAGGGCGAGCCACAGGCTGCGATGCGGGGTGCGACTCATGGGACCCAACTCGGAGGGGGAGGGAGGAATGGCCGCGACCGTGCGCGGCACCATCGTCGGGACACGATGTGCCGCGCACCGCCGCTTGGCAAGGCGGGCCTACTTCACCGCCTCGAAGTCGATGTAGCCCTTGTCCGGGTCGGTGTGGACCAGGCGCAGGCGTACCTTGTCGCCGACGTCCAGGCCGCGCGGGTTGTGCACCACCATGCCTTCGGCCGCAGGATGGAACAGCCGGGCAAAGGTGCCGTGGGTGCCGGTGCCCGTGATGATCCCGTCGAACACCTCGCCGATGCGATGCGCGAGCATCAGTGCCGCCGCCACCTTTCGCATCGTGCGCTCCACCTTGTTCGCGGCGTCTTCCCGTTCCGTGCAATGCGCGGCGATCGTGGAAAGCTCGTCGTCCGAATACGGCGATGGCCCGCCCGCGAGTGCCGCCTTGGCCAGTCGCTGCGTGACAAGGTCCGCGTAGCGCCGGTTGGGCGCGGTCGCGTGCGAGTAGTCGTGCACCGCGAGCCCGAAGTGGATCCCCGGATCCTTGCCCGGCAGGTCGAGGGCGTACTCGCCGCGCCCCATGAGCTTCACGACGCTCAGCGAGAGGTCGGGGAAGCGCAGGGGATCCGCGGCGCGCCGGTCGGCCAGGAACTTCGCCAGTGCCAGCGAATCCGGCGTGCCGGGTAGCGTCACGTTGTACTGCCGGGCGAGGTCGACGATGCGGCTCCAGCGTTCCGGCTCACGCACCACGCGCCGGATGCCCGACCGTCCCCTGGCCTCCAGGAACGTCGCGATCGCGATGTTGGACGCGATCATGAAGTCCTCGATCAGGTCGCGCGCCTTGCTCTTCTGCGCGACCTCGAGGTCCACCACCTGCCCGCCGCGCGCGACGGGCGTGGCCTCGATCGTCTCGAACTCCAGCGCGCCGTGCGCGAGGCGCTGTTCCTTGAGGCGTTCCGCGGCCTCGGACTGCATGCGCAGCTGCTCCTGCAGCGGTGCGCTGGCCGCCACCTTGGCGCCGGGGTTCGCGCCGCCGAGCCACGCGCCCACCGTGTCGTAGGCGAGCTTGGCCTGGTTCCGGATGACGGCGCGGAAGACGTCATGCTTCTGCACCTCGCCCTTGGCGTCCACCACGGTCTCGATGACGAGCGCGAGCCGGTCCTCGTTCTCGTTCAGCGACGTGAAGCCGGTGGAGAGCTGCTCGGGGAGCATCGGGAAGGTCTCGACGCCCGTATACACGGACGTCGCGTTGGCCTGCGCGTGCGCGTCGAGTGGCGAGCCCTTGGGCACCAGCACATCCACGTCCGCGATCGCGACGAGCAGCCGGATGGCGTCGCCGGGCAGGCGCTCGGCCACCTCGGCCTGGTCCAGGTCGCGGGACGAATCGTTGTCGATGGACGACCAGAGCATGTGCCGCAGGTCCTGCACGCCCGCGGGCGGTGCGGCGGGCCCGGAGATCTCCTGGAGTTGTGCGGTGGCGGCTGCCGGGATGTCGGCCTCAAAGCCGCCCTGCGTCACGATGCGCCGCGCGATCGCGTCGAGGTTCACGTTGCCGGGCACGCCGTGCCGCTGGCCGTTGCTGTGGTTCGAGATGAGCACCTCCTGTTGGGGCTGCGCCATGCGCTTGTGTCAATCTGCAGCGCGGTCCATGATTCGGACAATGCGCCCCGACCTGCCACCCGGGCCACCTTCACCACGCGAACCCGCGCCGCCAGGATCCCCAGCCGCGCCGTTGCAGGAGTCGCCGGGCACGGAGGCCGCCGCGACGCCGATGGCGCCGGCACCCGGCGCGCAGTCCGCGGAGACGTGCGACTACTGCGGCAGCACGGACCTGATGTGGGTCAAGTGCAAGCTCATCTGCCGAGCCTGCCACCAGATCAACAAGAGCTGCGCCGACCTGTAGGGTACCGCCTAGTCGAAATCCAGCGCGAGGTCGAGGGCGGGTGCCGAGTGGGTGAGTGCGCCCACGGAAATCCAGTCCACGCCGGTCTCGGCGATGGCGCGCACGGTGGACAGGTTCACGCCGCCGCTCGCCTCGAGGATGGCACGCCCCGCCACGAGCTGCACGCAGGCGCGCATGTCGTCCAGCGACATGTTGTCGAGCATGACGATGTCGGCGCCAGCGGCGAGCGCCGCTTGCACCTGTGCACGGCTCTCGCACTCGACCTCGACGCGCGTGCCCGGCAGCGCGAGGTCCCGCGAGCGGCGCACGGCGAGCGCGATGTCACCATCCACCGCGGCCAGGTGGTTGTCCTTGATCAGCACGGCGCTGGCCAGGTCGGCACGGTGGTTCATGCCGCCCCCGGCGCGCACGGCGTATTTCTCGAGCAGGCGCCATCCCGGCGTCGTCTTGCGCGTATCGAGGACGTGCGCCTTCGTGCCCTGCACCGCGTCCACGTAGCGCGCGGTGAGCGTGGCGATGCCCGAGAGCCGCTGCACGAAGTTCAGCGCCGTGCGCTCGGCGGAGAGCATGGGACGCGCGTGGCCGCTGAGGTAGAGGATCCGGTCGCCGGCGGCGACGCGCGTGCCGTCCTCGACGTCCACGCGGATCGTGACCTTGGGGTCGAGCATGCGGAACACCGCGACCGCGATCGGGCCGCCCGCAAGCACTCCCGGCTGCCGCGCGACAAGGTACCCCCGCGCGTGGCGGTCGCTGAGCACGGTGGCCGCCGTAGTGACGTCGTTGAATGCGTGGTCTTCGTCCAGCGCCGCGCGCACCAGGGCATCCAGCGCCTCGGGGCCCAGCGGGAAGCGCAGCGCCTCGCCGCCGTGCACCGCCGGCACCGAGAACGGCGTGATGGACCGTGGCGTGCTGTCGCGCTTCGGGGGCTGCATGCGCCTACTCCCCGGGATCCAGGGCCGGGGCGGTGGCGGGAGTGCCGCCGATGGACACCATGCGCTCGATGGCGCGCCGGGCGCGGCGCGCGATGTCGGGTGGCACGGTCACGTGGTGCTCGTTCAGCTGCAGCGCGCGCAGCACCTTGGGGAGCGTCGTGACCTTCATGTACGCGCACGACGCGCGGTCGTTGGCGGCGTAGAACACCTTGTCCGGGTTCTCGCGGCGGAGCCGGTACAGGATGCCGACCTCCGTGGCGACGATGAACTCGCGAGCCGGCGACTGCGCCGGGCGGCGCATCATTCCCTCGGTGGAGAGGACCTGCACGCCGTCGCTGCTCACGTCGCCCGCCGACATCGCCTCGAGGACGGAGGTGCTGCACCCGCACTCCGGGTGCACGAGGAACTCCGCGCCCGGATGGCGGGCGCGGCGGCGCTCGAGGTCCTCCGCGTCGATGCCGGCGTGCACGTGGCACTCACCCATCCATACGTGGATGTTGTCGCGCCCGGTAACGCGGCGCACGTGCGCCCCCAGGAACATGTCGGGCAGGAAGAGGATCTCCTGCTCGCGCGGAATCGCGTTCACCACGTCCACGGCGTTCCCGGACGTGCAGCAGTAGTCGCTCTCCGCCTTCACCTCGGCGCTCGTGTTCACGTAGGACACGACCGCGGCGCCCGGATGCTCCTCCTTCCACCGGCGGAGCTGCGTGGCGTCGATCGTCGCGGCCAGGGAGCAGCCGGCGGCGAGGTCGGGCAGCAGCACGGCCTTCTGCGGCGACAGGATCGCCGCCGTTTCGGCCATGAAGTGCACTCCGCAGAACACGATGACGTCCGCGTCCGTGCGCGCCGCCTCGCGGGAGAGCCCGAGCGAATCGCCGACGACGTCCGCGACGTCCTGCACCTCGGGGCGCTGGTAGTTGTGTGCCAGGATGATGGCATTGCGCTGGCGCGCGAGCGTGCGGATCTGGTCGTGGAGCGCGCTGATGTCGCGATCGCGGACGGGTTCGGTGAGCGTGGACATATCCCTCATATTAGCGCCGGGGGCCCGGGGAAGATCCGCAGCGCCCGGGCCAGCGTGTTTACACCTCGACGTGGCGGCCGCGCCACTCGGCGCGCGCCCGCGGGAAGTCGCTCCGGTAATGCCCGCCGCGCGACTCGCGCCTCCGCAGCGCCGCCTGCGTGATCAACTGCGCCGTCTGCACCAGGTTGGCTTCCTCCGTTGCTCCCTCGGGAAGGCGCCGCTCGATGTCCCGCAGCGCGGCCAGCGCCCGGCGCAGGCCACGCGCATTGCGCACGATCCCGACGTGCTGCCACATCGTCGCGCGCACGAGGTCCGCGGCCACCTGCGCCGCCCCGCGATCGCGCAGCACCGGCACCTGCCATGCCCCGCGCTGCGGGAGGCGCGCCAGCGGCGTCACCTCGCGCAACGCCCGCGCCACCCGCTCGGCGAACACGAGCCCCTCGAGCAGCGAGTTCGACGCCAGGCGGTTCGCGCCGTGGACCCCGGTGCGCGACACCTCGCCGCACGCGTACAGCCGCCTGAGCGATGCGCGGCCGTACAGGTCCGTGACGATGCCGCCCATCATGTAATGCGCGGCCGGCGTCACCGGGATGAGCTCGCGGCGCGGGTCGATGCCGCGCGCCTGGCAGATGGCCAGGATGCCCGGAAAGCGCTGCGCGAACCGCCGGCCAAGGGGCCGGGCGTCAAGGAAGACGCGATGCCCGGCCTGCTGCTGGCGGAAGATCGCGCGTGCCACCACGTCGCGCGGGGCGAGCTCGGCCAGGCGATGCGCCTTCTTCATGAAGCGCACGCCGCGCTCGTTGACGAGCGTCGCCCCTTCCCCGCGCACCGCCTCCGAGACCAGCGCGAGCGGGTTCTCCGGCGTGTCGAGCGCCGTCGGGTGGAACTGCACGAACTCCATGTCGGCCAGCGTCGCACCGGCGCGGTGGGCGATCGCGAATCCGTCGCCCGTGGCGACCACGGGGTTCGTGGTATGGCGGTACACCTGCCCGCATCCGCCGGTGGCGAGCACCGTGGCATCGGCGAGGATCTCCGTCGCGCGCCCGCGCACGCTGGCGCGCACGCCGAGCACGGCGCCGCGCGAGACAACGAGGTCGAGCACGCGCGCCTTCTCGAGCACGCGCACGCGTCGCGTTCGGCGCACCCGCTCGATGAGCGTGCGCGCGACCTCTGCGCCGGTCTGGTCGCCGTGCGCGTGGACGATGCGATACGCCGAATGCGCTGCCTCGCGGCCGAGCATCAGCCGGCCCGCGGCGTCGATGTCGAACTCCGCGCCCGCGCTCTGCAGCTCGCGCACGCGATCCGGCCCCTCCTCCACCAGCACCTGCACCGCGGCGGCATCGCAGAGCGCCGCGCCGGCCGCGAGCGTGTCGCGCCGATGCAGGGCCGGCGAGTCGCCCGCGCCGAGCGCTGCCGCGATGCCGCCCTGCGCATAGGCGGTGGCGCTGTCGAACAGCGACTTCTTGGTGAGCAGGATCACCTCGCCCTGTTGCGCCGCGCGCCAGGCGGTGTACAGCCCGGCCACCCCGCTGCCGACAACCAGGAACCGCGTGCGGATGCGCTCGACCATGCCGGGAAATCAATGCCTGCGGGCCGGCGAAGTGTAGCGGGCTGGCCACCGGCGGCATGCAGGGGGTATTCTTACGAGAGCATGCCCCAAGCCCCCCTGAAGCTCCTGGCGGACCCGTCCCGCCTCGACGCGCTGGAGCAGACGCAGTTGCTGGACTCGATGCCCGAGGAGGCATTCGACCGGCTGACGCGCCTGGCCGCGCGCATCGTCGGCGCCCCGACAGCGCTCGTCTCGCTGGTGGACGACCACCGCCAGTTCTTCAAGTCATTCTTCGGACTGCCTGAGCCCTGGGCGTCGGCGCGCGAGACGCCGCTGTCGCACTCGTTCTGCCAGCACGTGGTGGCCACGAACGAGCCGCTCGTCGTCACCGACGCGCGAACGGACCCGCGGGTGCACGACAACCTGGCGATCCCCGACCTGAACGTGATTGCCTACGCGGGCATGCCGCTGCAGGACCTTGACGGCCACACGCTGGGCAGCTTCTGCGTGATCGACGACCACCCGCGCCAGTGGACGGAGGCCGAGCTCTCCGTGCTGCGGGACCTCGCGGCC
>DASZRI010000034.1:0-3414 GCA_035549215.1 Gemmatimonadaceae bacterium
CGGCCCGGCGCGCATGCGCCGGGCCGCTTCGTGCATCGGGACGTGCGTGCGTCGCGCCCACCAGGGCGCGTCAGCGCTCGATCGGCGCGCGCACGGCGTTGCCCCATTCGGTCCAGCTTCCGTCATAGTTGCGGACCTTGCCGTAGCCGAGCAGGTAGGTGAGCACGAACCAGGTGTGCGAGGAGCGCTCGCCGATGCGGCAATAGGCGATCACGTCGTCGCCGGGCCGCAGGCCCTGCTCCTGCTCGTAGATGGCGCGCAGTTCGTCCGCGTCCTTGAAGGTGCCGTCGGGATTCGCCGCGCGCGCCCACGGGACGCTCTTCGCGGTGGGGATGTGCCCGCCGCGCAGCGCGCCCTCCTGCGGATAGTCGGGCATGTGGAGCTTCTTGCCGGTGTACTCGTCGGGGGAGCGCACGTCCACGAGCGTGCCGCGCGCGGCCAGGTGGCGCTTCACGTCGTCGATGTAGGCGCGGATCGGCGCGTCGTTGCGCTCAGGCGCGACGTACGTCGTCGCGGCGAATTTCGGCACGTCGGTGACGAACGGGCGGCCCTCCTGCTCCCACTTGATGCGGCCGCCGTCCAGGATGCGCGCGTTGGTAAAGCCGAACAGCCGGAAGACCCAGAACGCGTACGTGGCCCACCAGTTGTTCTTGTCGCCGTAGAACACGACCGGCGTGGACTCGTCGATGCCCAGCCGGCGCACCAGCGCCTGGAACTTCGCGCCGTCGATATAGTCGCGGACGACCGGATCGTTGAGGTCATTGTGCCAATCCACCTTCTGCGCGCCCGGGATGTGGCCGGTATCGTACAGCAGGACGTCCTCGTCGCTCTCGATGATGCGGAGGGCGGGGTCGTCGAGGTGGGCGGCCAGCCACGCGGTGGTGACGAGCGCCTCGGGGTGCGCGTAGCCCTTGGCGGTGGCGGCGGGATCGAGGACGGCGGTGGTGGGACTCATGCTGCTCTCCCGGACTGATGGTGATACTGCACGGAGCCGCCGGCAGCGCGAAAGGTTCCGCGCAACAAAAAAACCCGGGATGACGACCGCCCGGGAATCGCGTTTTAGCTCGTTGTTTTACGTGGCGGCAATAGGCGGCAAATGACCACGAGACATCGCTTGTCCGTGAATACCTAGCGAGCGCCCGATTCCCCGTCAAGCGGACCGTGCGGGCGGTACATGATGACGCGCGCGCGCTCGATGGTGATCAGCCCGCCGCCGATCATCGCGTCGATCTCGGGGAGGATCGCGTTGATGCGCTCCTCGGTGTCCACGCACTCCACGATGATGGGCAGGTCGCTGGACAGCTCGAGGAAGCGGTCCGTGTGCAACGTGGAGTTGGCGCCAAAGCCCATGATGCCGCGGAACACGGTGCAGCCGGCGTAGTGACGCCGGCGCAGCAGCTCGACGATCTCCTGGTACAGCGGCTTGCCGTGGAACCTGTCGCGCTCGCCGATGTGGACGCGCATCAGCACGCGCTCGCCCTCGAAACCGTGCGCCAGGCTGGGTCGCGGTGCAGTCATGTCAGGCTCCCCGCTGGAGGTTGATGGCGCCGCGGGCCGCAGCGACGCCGGCGATCACGCCGCCGAGCGCGAGCAGGACGCTGAGCGCGACATAGGCGCCGGCGCGGCCGTACTCGCCATCGCGCAGCAGCGCAAAGGCCTCGTAGCTGAATGTCGAGAACGTGGTGTAGCCCCCGCAGACGCCGGTGGTGAGCATGAGGCCGAGTTGCGGGGTGAGCAGCGTCGTCTGGGCGAGGTACGCGGTGAGGAACCCGAGCAGCAGGGCACCGGAGATGTTGATGAGCAGCGTGGCCACGGGAAAGCCCGGCCCGGCGCGCCCCTGCACGTACACGGTGATGACGTACCGAAGGACGCCGCCCACCGCGGCGCCGAGCGCGACGTACGGGATGTTGCCAAGGATCTTCATGCCCGGACAGTTGCGGGAGTGGACGGTGGGCGATACGTATGAGGCGTGCGCCAAAGGCTAGCTGCGCAGTCGCTGCATGGTCAAGGGCGAGCGCCACGCAGGCCATCACCCGGCGACCCCCAGCAATGACGACCTCCGCCCGCGGCACGATCCTCGTCGTGGACGATGAACCCCGCATTCGCGCCGCGGTGCGCGACGCGCTGGCGCCGGACGTGGCGCGGTGCATCGAGGCGGCGACGGGCCGCGAGGCGCTGGCCGCGGCGGAGCGCGAGGCACCGGACGTCATCGTGCTCGACCTCGGCCTGCCCGACATGGACGGCGGCGACGTGTGCCGCCGCATCCGCGAGCGGACACATGCGCCGATCATCGTGCTGTCCGCCCGGTTCACGGAACAGGAGAAGGCCCGGCTCCTCGACGCGGGGGCCGACGACTACATCACCAAGCCCTTCGGCACGGTGGAGTTCCGGGCGCGCGTGCGCGCGCAGGTGCGCCGGTCACGCCTCGCGGTCGCGCCCCCGGGGCCGGTCACGATCGGGCCGTTCGCGATCGACGTCGAGCGGCGCTCGGCGACGCGTGATGGGCGCGACGTGCACCTCACGCCCACGGAATGGGACTTGTTGCAGGCGCTGGTGTCCAACGCCGGGCGCACGATGACGCACCAGCGGCTCTTCCGGGCGGTGTGGGGCGCCTCCGACGGGGATCCGCAGCAGTACCTGCGCGTGTACATGGCGCACCTGCGCCGCAAGCTCGAGGTGGACCCGTACGCGCCACGCCACTTCATCACGGAACCCGGCGTGGGGTACCGGTTCGAGCCCGAGGCGACGCGCGATGCCTGAACTGTCGCGCACGCCGTCGCGCCGCTCGCGGTGGGCATGGCCGCTCTCGCTGGCCGCGCTCGCGCTCGCGACCGCGGGGCTGCTGCTCGTGCGGTCGCAGCTGGACAAGGCGCACGTGGCGCTGACCTTCCTGCTCATCGTGCTGGGCGGGAGCGCGGCGGGCGGCCGCCTGCTGGGCATGACGCTCTCGGGCCTCGCGTTCCTGGTGTTCGACTACGCCTTCCTGCCGCCGTACTACACGCTGCAGGTGCACGATCCCCTGGACTGGATCGTCCTCGTGGCGTTCATGGCCACCGGGATCGTGGCCGCACAGCTCCTGGCGCGCGCCGAGGACCGCGCCGAGGAGGCGCACCAGCGTGCGGCGGAGGTGGAGCGCCTGGCCGTGCTGGGCGCGGAGGCGCTCAACGTGGGGCGCGCGGAGGAGGCCCTGACCGCGATTGCGCGCGTGGTCCAGGCCACGCTGGGGGTGGCGTGCTGCGAGATCTTCATCGAGCGGGATCATGGGCCCGAATACGTGCGGGCGGCGCACGCCGGCGCGTGCGAACCGGAGGCGGGCGCGGTGAGCGCCGCAAGCCTCGCCGCGTGGGTCGCCCGGGCCGGCGCGCCGGCGGCGGAGCGCGGCGACCGGACCGCGCAGGTCGCCCCCGCGACGGT
>DASZRI010000035.1:0-4744 GCA_035549215.1 Gemmatimonadaceae bacterium
CACGCGGTTGAACGAGCGGCCCACCGCCGTCACCGCATCGGGACGCGTGTCCGCGTCCTCGTCGTAGGCAACGCTGAAGTCGCCTTCCTCGGCGCGCTCGATGAGCCGCGCGATCTTGTCCATGCGCGTGTGCTGGCTGCCGCACAACGCGAACGCCGCGACGGTCGCCGTCACGAACACGCCCAGCGAGAACAGTTCTTCCGGCCACACGAGGCCGCCATCGCCGGCCACCGCACGCTGCACCACCAGCAGGTAGCCGAGCACCGCGGCCACGAGCCCGATGAGCCCGTGCGCACGCCCGAAGTACAGCGCGGCAGCGAACAGCGCGAAGAACGCGGCGAGGAGGATGCGGTCGTAGTACGCCGGGCCGGAGCCCACCAGCGTCATCGCGAAGATGAAGGCGATGTCCGCGAGCACGGTGGCGGTCACCGCGGCTTCCGGCACCTGATGGCGACGCGACGCGCCGAACGCGATGACACCGACGATGGCCGCGTACCCCGCGACGGCCGAAAACAGCCACCCCGATCGCGCCCCGGTTCCCATCGCCTGCAGCAGGACGAACTCCGCCGCACCGGCGATCAGTGCGATCGCCAGCCGCAGCTTGCCCTGCCAGAGGAGGATTTCCGCGTGCGCCGCGCGCCGCGAAAGAGTGTCCGGTGTCACGGTGGGTGGTTGCGCTGGGCCGTCGTCGGCCGTTGTCCCGCGCGCCGATCTGGCGCGCGTCCGCATCGTTGCTCAACCGCGACGAGTGTGCCACTCGTTGACCGCAGGCCTAAGCCCTTGTCAATGCGTCACTTGGCCTATCTACAGACTGTTCGTATTATCGACAGTTTCATTGCGATTTGCGCCATTTCGGTCGTTTCGCCACAGCCGGAGCCGTGATTCGCGTCACTATTACCGAATGTCAGAACCGCGCTTCCACGTACATGTCCACCCGCCACTGCTTCCGCGGGTACAAACCGCGCGCCACGTCGAAGCGGAACAGGCCGTCCAGGAAGCCCACCCCTGCGCCGACGCCGCTCATCGGACGACCCACCTGCGACAGTTTCGTCCGGTCGCCCGCCCAGCCAAGATCCGCGAACAGTGACGGACGCACGGCAGCGTTGCTCGTCCCGAGCTCGGCGCGCGTCATCCAATATGCGTTCCCGCTCTGCAGCGGATCGGCGGACTGCCCGCGCACGGTCTGCGCACCCCCCAGGTACCACAGCCGCTGCGGAGGAAGCGCGCCCACCGAGCTGCCACCCGACAGCGTCAGCGCGCCAGCCACCGGTCCCGCAGCGTCGGAGAACGTGAACTCCAGCGAGCCGCGCCCGTACGACGAATCACCTGTCGCCGCCTCGAGCCGAAGGTCGCCCTGCACGCGGAATGCCTTCGGATCCTCGCCGTGCGTGCCCCGCACGCGCAGCGCGGCACCGGCGTACGTGCCACGACGCGCAGCGATGTTGGGAATGAACGGCGAGCCCAGCGACCAGGTGTTCTTCACCGCCGCCGTACGCTCCTGCTCGGCGAACAGGCGCCACGTGTACTGCGCGCCGCTTCCGCCGGTGCCCGTGAGCTCCGCCCCCGAGGCGCGATAGTAGAAGCCTTCATCGCTGCCAAAGAGCAGCGCCGACAGCGAGCTGCCGAAGCTCAGCGGGTCACCCCAGTCGCCGGCGGACACGAGGCGATTGTAGCCCGTGACACCGATCGTCGTGGTCATGTTGCTGCGGGCGATGGTGAGCTCGACGTTCGGCTCGCGGTCCGCGACGCCGATGCGCCCGAGCAGCGCACCCGTGTACCCGGCGCCGAACTGCTCGTTCACCCGCGCCCCCACGGAGAGTCCCTCGATGCGGTTGAACCGCATCATGTCCACGCCCCAATGCAGCGTGGGCGGCAGCGGCCCGAACAGCGGCTGCGCGCCGAGCGACAGCGCCTCCTTCACCAGCGCATCGCGCTCCGCCGAGCCGAAGATCTCCTCGCCCGGGTCGTAGATGGACTTCGGCAGCAGCGGCGAGTTCGCCAGCGCCCTGGCGTCGCACGGCACGACGTACGCCACGCGCAACCGCGCGTCGTTGTACCGGTACGACGTCGTCACGCGGTCCTGCGCCGTGTCGCACTGCGCCTTCGGCCTCGGCTTGAGTCCTGCCTTGATCGAGTCGCGCTCTGCGCGGCGCGCCTGGCGCCTCACGTCGCGCAGGCTGTCCTGCACGGCCTCGGGCAGCGAGTCCGGGATTTCCCCCGCCTGCATCACGATGGGCGGCAGCGAGTCGCGCGCGTTCACCGACGCGTACTGGTAGCTCTGCGTCATGCTGAACGGCACGTGCATGAAGCTCACCTGCGCATCACCCTCGGCCGATTGCAGGCGCGGCAGCCAGAACCGCCCCTGGTACAGGCCGTACTCGATCGCCACGGCCTTCACCTCGGCGCGCATCGGCGAGATCATCGGCTTCACCCACCACGGCACGTCGTCCATGGACCCCGGGTCTTCGTCCTGGGCCACGGTCCAGATGTCCATCGGCACCGACAGGCGGAACGCCGCGCGCACGAGCTGCCCGCTGGCCACGTCGAACCACAGCGAGCCCACCGCGAGGTTCCAGCGCGCAGCGCGGGGCCGGATCTTCAGCTCGCGGAGTTCCACGCGCTTGCCGTCGGGCAGCCGGAAGCTCACCGAATCGCCCGTCGCGTACGTGTAGTACGCCTCCGCGCCTTCGGCCAGCGGATGCACGATCTCGCGCTCGTCCACCTGTGCCTTGGCCACGCCGCCGCCGATCCACAGCGATTCGTAGCCCGGATAGTACGGAATGGGCGACATGTCCCCCGTATCCACGTTGGCCGAGTCCTGCGCGTCCTGCGGCGCAACGGGAACCGCGGTGCGCGCGCCCTTCACCTCGACCCACGCGCCGACCCCGCGCTGCCACCGCACGCGCGCGACGTCCTCATGGCGAAACATCAGGCGATCGCGCCCGATGGCCGAGAATCCCAGCCCCGCGGAGATGCGCTGGTAGCTCATCGCGTCGTACGCCACGAGCGCGGAGTCCTGCTGCAGGCGCGCCTTGCGTGCGCGCAGGAGGAGCGTGCGCGCGCTGGAATCGGCGAACGCCGTCCGCAGCAGCTCGGGCGTGACCGGCAGGCGGCGGGGTTCGCTGTGCCGGCGGCGCGACGAGCTATCGGAACCGCCAATCGCGACGCTGATCGTGGCGCGCTTGCGCGTCGTGTCGGGAGACACGTGCATCTGCACCTGGAACGCGAGCGTCGTGGCGGCGAGGAGAGCGAGCATGGTCTGGTCCGGGGAATCGCGTGGGGACCTACGGCGCCGGCCACGCCGCTGTTTCAGGGTGACACGGCCGCGCCGGGCGCCGGGTTGCGCGCGGGGGCTGGGCTCCCCTTGCGCGGCTGCTCGCGCTCCAGGCGCCGCATGTGACGGACCATGGCGCGCCGGTTTGCCCAGTCGTCGTGCATGCGCCCCCTTGCCTCGGGCACCTGCGCGAGCAGGAGCGCCGCGGCGACGACGACCGCGCCGGCAAAGCCCAGCCACGCGCCGGGCACGGTGCGTCGCGCGCCCTGCCGCTCGCGCACCTGGCGCGCCAGAGCGGGGTAGCGCCGCTGCAGGAGCACGGTGACCAGGATGATCGCCAGGCCGAACGTGGCGAGCAGCACGGGAAAGCCGAGCGCGCGACGAAAGACGTCGAAGGCGAGGTACGCCAGGTAGGAGACGAGGACAACGGCGCCCGCCACGAGGAACATCGTTCGGCGCAGGTACAGCGACAGCGTGAACAGCAGGACGGCGACGAGCGGGAGTGCGTGTCGCATGCGCCCGAGTGCGCCCCACGTCGCGACGAGGGCCAGCAGCAGCGTGACGACGCCCGTGAGGTACACCCACCGGGCGTAGTCCTCGCCGTCGCTGGTGCGCTGGTCCAGGGTGTATCCGGCGCCGATGAGCACCGTGGCGCTGAGGAGGGTCATCCACGGCGCGAGGTACCGATCGAGCTCGGCGCCGGCCACCAGCGGCAGCAGGTGCCCGGCCACGAGTGGCAAGGCGATGGCGACCGGGAGCACGAGCAGCGCGAAGTGGACGCGGCGCAGGGTGACGAGGGCCACGAGTGTCGTGGCCAGCTCGATGGGCACCCATCGCAGGCCCTCGAGCACATCGGCAGCCCTGATGTACGTGTATGGCCCCATCACCATCGGTGCGGGATCGTACCACCAGCCCGTCACGTTGAGCATCGCCCAGGTCGCGAGCGGCGTCATGCCAACGGCCAGCAACGCGGCGATCGCGGCCGCCGTGTGAAACGCCTGGCGCGCGAGGTAGCGGCTGCAGAGCGCGAAGATCGCAGCGTAGAGCAGCGACACGGCCAGCACGCCGGGTGCGCCGAGCTCGCGCCAGCGGTCCACGAGCACCCATCCAAAGGCGAAGAGCACCGCGGCACCGCCGGCGGCGTAGGCGATCGAAACTGCGTTCAGCCCGCGACGCGCCTCGGCCTGATCCCCGTGTGAAACGGCGGTTTCCGGGACGGCGGCGGGCGCCGGTTGAACATGGGCGTCCAGCGTGGCTCCCTCGGCGAGCAGTGCGTCGAGCTGCGCGGGCGAGATCACCCCCCGACGCACGGCCTCGCGCAACCGGGACACCGGGATCACCCCGCCGTCCGCGCCACGCGGCGCAGCGTCGTTCCCCGCCGCGCCGCCGGCTTCGCCATTGCGCCCGCGCGCCGTGTCACCCTGATTATCGGGAGTCCGATCGTGCACATTTCCACCCCCTCCCTGAATG
>DASZRI010000036.1:0-15220 GCA_035549215.1 Gemmatimonadaceae bacterium
CCACCCTCCCGCCCGGCCGCCGGCGCGCCTGCGGCAGGCGCCACGCTGGCCGGGGCCGGGGCCGACGCCGGCGGGGACTGCGTGCTGCCCGACGAACTGCATGACGTCCCGATCACGAATGCACACGGCACCAGCAGGAAGCCGAGACGACGACGCATGGATGATCTCCGCAAGGCAGGAAGGCGCGCCAGCGCGCCAGGGTGGGGTGGGCCGCTGCCGCTCGAAAGCAGCGGTGAGCCCGGGCTCATGTCAAGCACGCGCCAGCGCGCCATTCCGTTGAAACACGAAGCCCGCCGGGAGGATCTCCCGGCGGGCTTCGTCCTGCCGTGTCCTGCTACCGGCGACTACTGATGGTCGTCGTCCGTGCCGAACGCGAACCCGGCATCATCACCGCCGTTCACGCGCTCCACGCGGAGCACCTGCTTGTACGTCTTGCCGCCGACGGTCATCGTCACCAGGTAGTCGCCGCTGTTCACCACCGGCGCCTGCCCGCCGCGACCACCGCCGAACCCGCCGCGACCCGGGCCACGCAGCGCACGGAAGATGTCCTGCGCATCCGAGCCCAGCGCCTCCATCAGGTCGGCCGGGGCACCGGCACCCGCGCCGCCACGGCCACGGCCGCCAGCCTGCGCGCCCGGCATCGGGCCTTCCGCCGGACGATCCTGGAAGCCGCCCGCGCCGCCACGGCCACGGCCGCCGCCGCCGCCGAAGAACGCCATCGGGTTGTTGCTCGTCGTCATCTCACGCAGGCGGTCCACCAGCGCCTTGCTCATCCCCGACTTCTCCAGCGAGTCGAGGACCTGCTGGGCACGGCGCACCTGCATCACGCTGTCGCGCTCTTCCGACGGCGTCAGCTTGGCGCGCGCCGGCGCCTTCCCGCGGAAGTTCCACGTCACGGTGTGCACGCCGGCCGACCCGGGCCCGTTGAGCGTGGTGACCGTGTCGCCCGCAGCGTCCGTGATCACGAGGTGCACCTGCTCGCGCGAGCCCGTTGCGATCTTGTACGAGATGTTCGCGCCATACGCCGGGCTCGGGGCCGAGAACACCTTGTTGCCCTCGCCGTTGGACGACGCGCCCATCTCCGGGCCCTGGCCATACTCGTAGGCCGTGATCGGCTTGAAGAGGTGCGCGTCGGCCGACGCCACCGTCGCATCCATCTGCTCCAGCGCGTCGATCGGCACGATCCAGATGCCGCGGCCGAACGTCGCCGCGATCAGCTCGTGGTCGCGCGGATGGACCTTGAGGTCGTACACCGGGACCGTCGGCAGGCCGCTCATGAACCGCGACCAGTGCGCGCCGCGATCCAGCGAGACGAACGCACCCACCGACGTGCCGGCGAACAGCAGGTCGCGGTTGAACGGATCCTCGCGGATCACGTGCACCCAGTCCGGGCCGCCCGTGGGCAGGTTGTTGGCGATCGAGTGGAACGTCTTGCCGCCGTCGTTCGTCGCGTACAGGTACACGCCGAAGTCGTTCACGCGGTGGTTGTCGAACGAGATGTACCACGTGAGCGTGTCGAAGTGCGAGGGCTCGATGCGGCTCACCCACACGTTCTTCGGCAGCCCGGGGAAGCGGCCGTTCAGCTTCTCCCACGTCGTGCCGTCGTTCTGCGTGGTCCACACGTTGCCGTCGTCCGTGCCGGCGTACAGCCAGCCGGGCCGCAGGTACGACTCGGCCAGCGCAACCACCGTGCCGAACGTCTCGGCGCCCGTGGCATCGTTCGTGATGCCGCCCGTCGTCTTCAGGCTGACCTCCACCTGCTCGTGCGTCGCCGACGACAGCTCCGGCGAGATCGGGAACAGGTCGTCGCCGCGGTCCATGGACTTCAGGACGCGGTTGCCGCCCATGTAGAAGATCCGCGGGTTGAAGTTCGAGAGGAAGAACGGCGTCTCCCAGTTGAAGCGCATGTCGTTCGCCACCGAGTCGGCCTTCTGGGCCGCGCGCAGCGCGTTGATGCGCGCCGTCTGCTCCTTGGTGGCCGGCTTCGTCGTGTCGCCGCGCACCGCGAGGATCGAGTCCTCGAACATGCCGTAGTGGTCGCGCCACGTCGGCTTGCGCAGGCTGGAGCGCTCACCCGTCGCCAGGTTCGTGCGCACCACGCCGCCGCCCTGCGATTCGCCCCACACGATGTTCGGGTCGTTCGGGTCCTGCGCCGTGTAGAAGCCGTCGCCGCCCGAGATCGTGAACCAGTAGGCGTTCGTCACCGGGCCGCTCTTGCGCCGGCTCGGGCCGCACCAGCCGCCGTTGTCCTGCGCGCCCGCGCACACGTTGTACGGCGTCGCGAAGTCGAACGACACGTCGTAGAACTGCGCGATCGGCAGCGTCGCCAGGAAGTCGAAGTTGCCGCCGCGGTCCCACGTCTGCGACACGCCGCCGTCGTCGCCGACGATGAAGTGCTGGCCATCCTTCGGGTCGATCCACATCGCGTGGTGGTCCACGTGGATGCCGCCCGTCGCCGTGCGCGCCGTCTTGCCGCCGTCATCCGAGAACATCACCGGCGTGGACGAGAAGTACACGCGATCGGCGCGCTCGGGGTCCACGCGCACCTGCGAGTAGTAGAACGGGCGCACGTCGTTGTCGTTCATCCAGCGCCACGTCTTGCCGCCGTCCTCCGAGCGGTACAGGCCGCTCAGCAGGCGCTGCTTCTGCGCCGGCTTGGGCTTGTCGCCCACCGAGTCGCTGGCCGGCGCCAGGATCGGGTGATCCTTGCCGCGCAGCGAGTCGGCCTCGACCAGCGCGTACACGATGTTCGAGTTCGTGCGCGCGATCGCGACGCTGATGCGCCCCTTGGGCGTGGCGGGGAAGCCGCCGCCCTTGATCTCGGTCCACGTGTCGCCGCCGTCGGTGCTCTTCCAGAGCCCCGATCCCGGGCCGCCCGAGTTCAGGAAGTACGGGCCGCGGATGCGCTCCCAGCTCGTCGCGTAGATGACGTTCGGGTTACTCGGGTCGATCTGCACGTCCACGAAGCCGGCCTTGTTGCTGATGAACTTCACCAGCTTCCACGTCTTGCCGCCGTCCGTCGTGCGGTACAGGCCGCGCTCCGGGTTCGTGTCCCACGCATGCCCCAGCGCCGCGACGAACACGATGTCCGGGTTCGTCGGGTTCACCTGGATGCGCCCGATGTTCTGCGTCTCCTTCAGGCCCATGAACTGCCACGTGCGGCCGCCGTTCGTGGACTTGTAGATGCCGCCGCCCGGCTCGATGGTGTTGCGCGTGTTCGGGTCGCCGGTGCCCACCCACACCTGGTTGGTGTCGGAAGGGGCAATGGCCAGCGCGCCAACGGATGCCACGCGCTCATTCTCGAACACGGGGCGGAAGGTCGTGCCGGCATTGGTGGTCTTGAAGACGCCCCCCGCGGCCGAAGCCACGTAGAAGGTCTTCGACGGGAACGGAATGCCGACGATGTCGTTGACACGTCCGTCGAAGTTGGCGGGGCCGACTGTTCGCCAACGGAACGCGGCGAGTGCGGCGGAGTCCGGGGTCTGGGCCGATACCGTGGGGGCAGCGGTGACCAGGGCTCCGGCCAGGAGGGAGAGGAGCCGGTAGCGTTGCATGGCAGGTCCTGTGGAGGTGCAAGACACTCGGCGACGCCGAGCGCGGCCGGCCAGAGCGGCCAGCGACTTGGTGCGACAATACCTTTACGGAAGGGTTTCGGCGAGTGTTGAGGGGGCCCAACCGATGGAAAACATTCGTTTAATGCGGATACCGGGAACCCCTCCCGGGAAACAGACGTATATTGGTAGATTCCAACCTGTTCCAAGCGACGTCCTGAATGGCCGACCTGCGCGAAGCAACCGATCTTCCGCCAGCCTACGCTGCCGCGATTGCACTCGCCGCGTTGCTCGTCGCCCTGAATCCCCATTGGTTTGCAGTGGCCCTGCTCCTGAACGTCCTGGCCCTGCAACTCTCCGTGGAGAAACTCAGCGTCCGCCGCATCTGGCTCTCGCTGGCCACGGTCCTCATTCTGTACCTCGCCATCGCCGTGCGTGGCGACCAGGCGTTCGTCGCCCAGCGACTGGCCTCCCTCGCCGTCTTCGCCCTCGTGGCGGTCACGCGCGTCCTCCTGCACATGCGCGTCCACGTCATGGTGCGCACTGACCTGGTCGGCGGGTGCCTCAACCGCCGAGGCTTCGAGGAGGAATACGCCGCGGCGGTCTCCGGAGCTGCGCAGGGCGGCGGCCGCAGCCTCGCCCTCATCGCCATCGACGTCGATCACTTCAAGTCGGTGAACGACACGCACGGCCACCTGGCCGGTGACGACGTGCTCCGCGAGCTCGGCCAGCTCCTGGTCGCGTCCGTCCGCGGCAACGACCGCGTCGGGCGCGTCGGCGGCGAGGAGTTCCTGGTCCTCCTCCCCGACGGTGACATCCAGGTCGCCGCATCGCTGGCCGAGCGCCTGCGTCGCCGCGTGGAGAAGCACGCGTTCTCCACGCTGCCCCCGGCCACCAAGGTCACGATCAGCGCCGGCATCGCCGCCGAGCGCGTCACGGACGACTATTCGGGTTCGCAGCTCCGCGCGCGCGCCGATGCCGCGCTGTACCAGGCCAAGCGCGCAGGACGCGACCGCGTGCGCCTCTGGGCCCCCGGCATCCGCTCCAACACGACGCCCCCCTACCAGCAGCAGGCAGCCGGCACGCCCTGACCGGCTGGCTGGCGCGAAAATGATCCGCGGGCGCGCCGAACGGTGACGCCCGCGCCGTGCGTCCGTGACAGGTTGTGCGCGTCACCCAGCAATACCGGCGCGCGTGACCGGCAATTGGGCGCCAGTGGCCGAACTCCGGACCACAGGGCCTGCGCGATCGCGGCTCCCGCCAACGGCTTGTTCTCAGGCGTGCTCAGAAGGGCTGGTGACGCCACTCTTCAGGAGGAGAACATGCCTGCCATTCGCATCCGTGGCGTCGCGGTGTCCGCGGCGCTGGCGCTCGTGCTCGCCGCGTGCGCCGATCGCTCCACCGACATGACCGGCCTCACCGCCGGCCGGCAGCACCCGGTCCCGTCCGCCAATGATCCCATCGACATCAGCAGCGGCGGTGTCCTCTTCGGGCGTGCCACCATCACCATCACCGAACTTGGCGCGACCGCTGCCAATCGTTCCGTTGCCGACACCACGGACTTCTCTGCGACGGTCCGCCCCGGTGCGCCGGCGGCTGCCCGCCTCGTTGCCGCGGGAACGGAACTCATGCTGCCCATCGCCGCCGACGCGCGCGTGCCGCAGCGCCAGGGCACGTGGCGCGTGCAGACCGCGCACATGGCACAGCAGGGCATGGCGCTCGACTACACGGCCGACGGCGCAGCGCCGCCGTCGCGCATGCGTGCATACATGAACGGACAGCTCGTCGCGGAAACCAATGACACGTGGCGCATGGTCAGCGGCGGCTGGGTGCTCCAGCGGCGCCTGATCACCGCGTACCGCGCCGGCGCACCCGTGCGCTCCGTGGATGTCGAGTTCGCGGTCACGCGCTCGGAGCCGCTGCCGCCGAGCGGCGTCGGCGAGCTGCCGGGCGCTACCCCCGACGCGCTCGTCCCGCCGCGGCCGCACATGCTGACCTCGGGCGACGTCGCATGCGAATCGGAAATCCGCGCGGCCCAGGACGCCAACGAGGCCTACCTGTTCTCCGTGGCAGGGCTCGGCGGTGCCACGCTCACCGGCAACATCGGCGCGATCTACGCTGCCGGACTTGCGGTCCTCGCCGCCGGCCGCAGAATGGAAGTGGCACAGGAACGCCTGAACGCGTGCGTCGAGAAGGCCTGAAGCAGCGACGTCCCCTCACTCACTCCGGAGGTTCGCCATGAATCAGCCCGCTCGTGTCCGCATGGCCCCGTGGTACGTGGCGCTCTTCTGCGCCGTCTGCCTGGGCGCCGTCGCCGCCGAATTCCTCTGGCCCGACGCGACCGTACTCGGCAGCATGAGCCTGTTCACGTTCCTGGTTCACGTCGAGCTGGTGCTCATCGCCGGTGGCCTCGGATACCAGCTCGGCCGGCGAAACGCCGGATAGCGGCCGAAGCGGCGTGACGCGCAGCGTTGCCCGCGCGTCCGGGGACCAGTAACGTGACCAGGGCGGAGGCGCCATTCGCGCCTCCGCCTTGGTCACGCCCACGCTCCTCCCCGTCGCCCCTCCCCGGAGGCCCGCATGTCGCTCGGCGATTTCCTCAAGAAGCAGTTCGTTGACGTCATCCAGTGGACCGAGGACGGCGACGGCACGCTCGCCTGGCGCTACCCCATGCGCGACATGGAGATCCAGTACGGCGCGCAGCTCACCGTCCGCGAATCGCAGATGGCGGTGTTCGTCAACGAAGGCCGCGCCACCGACACGTTCGGGCCTGGCCTGCATCGGCTGGAAACACGCACGCTGCCGCTGCTGACCAACCTCATGAACTGGGACAAGGCCTTCCAGTCCCCGTTCAAGTCCGACGTGTACTTCTTCTCCACGCGCCTGCAGACAGACCAGAAGTGGGGCACGCAGCAGCCTGTCACCATCCGCGACAAGGACTTCGGCATGGTCCGGCTGCGCGGCTTCGGCATCTACTCGTACCACGTGGCCAACCCGCTCACGTTCCACCAGAAGGTGAGCGGCACGCGCGACATCTATGGCGTCGCCGACCTCGAGGGCCAGCTCCGGAACACCATCGTCGGGCAGTTCTCCGACGCCTTTGCGAAGAGCGGCGTCGCCTTCCTCGACATGGCCGCCAACCAGGGCGCGCTGGGCGCCGCGCTCCAGCAGGCGCTGGCCCCGGTCTTTGCCGACCTCGGCCTCGCGCTCGATTCGTTCGTCGTCGAGAACCTGTCGCTCCCCGACGAGCTGCAGAAGCGACTCGACGAGCGCATCGGCATGAACATGATCGGGAACATGCAGCAGTTCACGCAGTTCCAGGTCGCGGAATCCATGCCCGTCGCCGCCGCCAACGAGGGCGGCGGCGCGGGCATGGGGGCCACGCTCGGTGCGGGCATGGCCATGGGCAAGGCGATGGCGGATGCAGTTGGTGGAGCGGCGCAGCCGGGCTCCGCAGCCGCGCCGTCACCAGCCAACCCAGGTGCGGCCGCCGCTCGATTCTGCATTGCGTGCGGCAAGCAGATTCCGGCAACCGCAAAGTTCTGCCCCGAGTGCGGCGGGGCCCAGTCCTGACCAGCCACGCATGACATCCGCCGGCGCCACATGCCCCAACTGCGGCGCGCCCGTCACCTTCGCATGGGCGGGCGCCGTGCAGACCAGTTGCCCCTTCTGCAAGTCGCTGCTCGTGCGCAGCGACGTGGACCTGCGGAAAGTCGGCACCGTCGGCGACTTCCCGGCCACGAGCTCTCCACTGCAGGTGGGAACCACCGGCGCCTTCGAGCATCGGCGCTTCACCGTCGTCGGGCGCGTGGTGTACGCGTACGACCGCGGCTCATGGAATGAATGGTGCCTGCACATGAGCGACGGCACCGGCGCGTGGCTCAGCGACGCCCGCGGCGACTACGGCTTCTCCACGCCGGTCGCCGGCCACGATGTGCCCGCGCAGTCGCAGCTCAAGGTGGGCGCCAACTTCGCGTGGGACGGGCGCATCTACAAGCTCACGGCGGTGATCGCGGCCCGCATCCGCGCCGTGGAGGGCGACCTTCCGTTCACGACCTGGAACCGCACCGACGCGGTGCTGGCCGAGCTGGATGCGAACGACGGGCACTTTGCCACGCTCGACTTCCGCGAGCTGCCTCCCGTGCTGATGCTCGGCACCTGGACCGAGTTCGACGCCCTGCAGCTCGACAACCTGCGCGAGGTGGACGGATGGCGGCGCCCGGCGTAGCCGCGCTGCAATGCCCGAAGTGCGGCGCCGCGATCACGATCCGCGCCGTGCAGCAGACCCAGACTGTCGTCTGCGCATCGTGCCACGCTGTGCTCGACGCCTGCGACCAGCAGCTCCGCGTTGTCCAGGAATACCAGGCCAGGATGGACTTCGAGCCCCAGCTCCCGCTGGGAAGGCGTGGCATGCTGCATGCCCGCGAGTACGAGGTGACCGGGTTCCAGGTGCGCAGCGTCCGCACGGAAGAGCAGGATGCGTTCTGGCGCGAGTACACGCTCTGGAACCCATACCAGGGCTACCGTTACCTGACCGAGTACGACGGGCACTGGTGCGACTTCGTGGTGACGCGCATGGCCCCGTCCGAGATGGTGAGCGGGCGGCAGCCGTACGTCACGCACGGCGGCACGCTCTTCCGGCACTTCCGCACCGCGACCGCCACCACGCAGTTCATCCTCGGGGAATTCCCGTGGCAGGTGCGCAGCGGCGACCGGGTCACCGTGCGCGACTTCGTCGCGCCCCCGATGATGGTGAGCGAGGAAGTGTCACCATCGGCGACCATCTGGTCGGTGGGCACGTACCTGGCGCCCGAGGTGGTGTGGCGCGCGTTCGCGCTGCCCGGCCAGCCGCCGCGCCCGCAGGGGATCTTCGAGTGTGAACCGAATCCGCACTCGGACACGTGGAAGGCCCGCTACCGTCGCGGCCGGAACCTCGGCATTGCCGCGCTCGCCGCGCTGCTCGCGTTCCCGCTGCTCGCCCATCGCGTGAATGTCGCGTGGTACCTCGGGCCGGTGCTCCTCGCGCTCGCAATCGCTGCGCTTCCGGCGTGTCTTGCATGGCGGGCCGCCGACGCCATGGAGACCGCGCGGTGGGCGGACAGCGATTACGCGGAACCCGCGGAGTAGCGCGCACCATCTTGTATTTGTCGCGACAAATGACAATTGTATTGTCAGGTGCGCGCGTGGCATGTTCGTGCACGCGCCGCACCACGTGACACGACGTTCGTTCATCCTGGGATCGTCACGCTACCGGGAGCGTGGCGCGTGGCGAGCCGGCTGCGGGGGCCGGCCCGACGCACGCGAGATCCGCGAGCAGCCCCGCCTTGCGGCTAGACGCTCGCGGATCTCGACCCAGCGGTGACGAACGTCGTCGCGTTTCCGGCAGCCGGGTCACCGCGCCCGCGCCGCCGCCCACCCGCGTGCTCAGACCACGCCGCCTTCGGCGGGCGGCGGTGACGCCGGCGCGGGCTTCGCACCCAGCAGCATCTGCTGCTCCACGGCCGCGGCGCCGAGCATCCCGCCCAGCCCCATGGACTCCACCGCCGTGCTGGGAATGAGCATCAGCGCGCCCTTCTCCTTGAGCCCTTCGTAGAGGATGTTCATCGCGCGCAGGTGCAGCGCGGTGGGGTTCTGCTGGTACGACTTCGCGGCCTGCTCGAACAGCGTCGCGATCTCGACCTCGGCCTGGCCGAGGATGATGCGCGCGGCCTTCTCGCGCGCTGCCTGCGCCTCGCGCGACATCGCGTCCTGCAGCGACGTCGGGATCACGACGTCCCGCATCTCCACCGACTGGACGGTGACGCCCCAGGGCGTGCAGCGCTCGTCGATCAGCTTTTGCAGGTCGGCCTCGATCTTCTCGCGCCCGCGCAGCAGGTCGGCCAGCGACGTGCGGCCGATGATGTCGCGGAGCGCGGTCTGCGCGGCCCAGCTCACCGCCTGCGCGTAGTCCTGCACCTCGAGTGCGGCCTTCTCCGGGTCGTACACCATCCAGAAGAGCACCGCGTCCACGTTCACCGGCACGGTGTCCAGCGTCAGCGTCTCCTCGGCGGCAAAGCTCGTGGTCACCACGCGCTGGTCGATCCAGCTGCTCACCGTCTGGATGAACGGCGTGATGAAGAAGAGCCCCGGGCCGCGCAGCCCCTCGAACTTGCCAAGCCGCAGGACGACGGCGCGCTCCCACTGGTTGGCGATCTTGGGCGACTGCGCCAGGACGAGCCCGAGTACCGCGCCAATGATGACGCCGGCGGGGTTCTGTGTCGCCACGGTGACCACGACGCCCGCGCCGACGCAGAGGAGGAGGAGGAACAGCGCGACGACGTTGAGGCGCGGCGGGTTCACCGGCTGCTGCTGCCTGCCTCTGGTGATGACGATGGGAGCGGTTGGCATGTCAGCGGGTCTCCTGGGAGCGGGCCTGGAGGTGACGGATCACCTCGGGGAGTGAGAGGCCGATCGCGGCGGCATCGGCCAGGAAGCGATCGGCGAGGGAGCGGAGCTGGCGCTCGCGGTCGCGCGCCGGGCGCGCGATGGCCCCCGGGTCGCGCACGAAGGTGCCGACGCCGCGCTGGGTGGCGAGCACGCCGGCGCGCTCGAGCTCCGCGTACACGCGCGCGACAGTGTTGGCGTTGATGCGCAGGTCCACGGCCATCTGGCGGACCGTGGGGAGCTGGTCGCCGGCGCGCAGCGTCCCGGCCGCGATGGCCGCGCGGATGGCGCGGTCGAGCTGCGCATAGAGCGGCAGCGGGCTGTCCGGGTCGAGGCGCAGGCGCACGATGTACTATTGTACTAATGTTACAGAACAAGTCAAGCGCCCCCCTCACGCGCCCGGGCGTTCCGGTGCATACTTGCCGCGTTCCCTCTCCCCACCCGCATGACCCAACCCCAGCTCGCGCGGCGCCTCGGCGTCTTCGACGCCACGATGATCGTCATGGGCGGCATCGTCGGCGCCGGCATCTTCATGAACCCGTACGTCGTCGCGCGGCAGGTGCAGTCGCCGGCCCTCATCCTCGGCGCCTGGGCGGCCGGGGGCCTCATCGCGCTCGCCGGCGCGTTCGTGTACGCCGAGCTGGCCGCGCTGCGCCCGCAGGTGGGCGGGCAGTACGCGTACCTGCGCGACGCGTTCCACCCGATGGTCGCGTTCCTGTACGGGTGGGGGCTGCTGCTCGTCACGCAGACCGGCGGCATGGCGGCCGTCGCCGTGACCTTTGCCAACTACTTCCGCGAGCTCACCGGGTGGGGTGGGTCGGCCACCCTGATTGCCGTCGCCGCGCTCGCCGTGCTCACCGTCATCAACTGCCTTGGGGTGCGCTCGGGGAGCAACGTGCAGAGCACGCTCATGGTGCTCAAGATCCTCGCCGTGTTCGCCCTCGTGACCATCGGCTGGTTTGCCGTGCGCGGCACGGAGCCGCCGCCACCGCCGTCGTCCGGCAAGCCCGTGCCGCTGGCCTTCGCCGCCGCGATGGTGCCGGTGCTGTTCGCCTTCGGCGGGTGGCAGACGGCGAGCTTCATCAGCGGCGAGCTGAAGGATCCCGAGCGCGACCTGCCGCGCGGGCTGCTCATCGGCGTGATCGGCGTCGTGATCCTCTACCTCGCGGTGAACGTGGTCTGCCTGCACGCGCTCGGGCCGGCAGGGCTCGCCGCCACCACGACGCCCGCGTCCGAAGTCATGCGGCGCGCGCTGGGCTCCACCGGCGCCCGGCTCATCGCCGCGGGAATCGCAATTTCCACGATCGGGTTCCTGAGCCAGGGCATGCTCACCGCGCCGCGCGTCTATTTCGCCATGGCGCGAGACGGGCTCTTCTTCGAGCGCGTGGGCTGGCTGGATCCGCGCACGCAGGCGCCGTCGGTCGCCATCGCACTGCAGGGCGCCTGGGCCGCGGTGATCGCGCTCTCCGGCCGCTACGAGCAGATCCTCAACTACGTGGTGTCCATGGACGCGGTGTTCTTCGGGCTCACCGGCGCCGCGCTGCTCGTGCTGCGCCGACGCGAGGGCGTCGCCGCGCCCTCCGGGGTGCGCATGCCGGGTCATCCGTGGACGACGCTGGCCTTCGTGATCGCATTCTGGAGCCTGGCCGCGAGCACGATCCTGCAATTCCCGCGCGACACGGGAATCGGCGTGCTGATCGTCTGCTCCGGCGTGCCGATCTACCTCTGGCGCGAGCGCCGGGCCCGCGCGCGCCGGTAGCCACGCGGCGATCGCCCTATCCACGCAGGAGGACACTGTGCCGTCCCCTGCGTGGACAATCTCACGGCGTGACGTGGCGCACACGTACGCTAGCGCACGAGATGACACGCACTTGCGCCGCGTGCGCACCGCGGCACGGCCCATGCCTCTCCATGCGGGCGAAGGCACCCGCAACACGGAGGGGTTATGAAAGACGTCAAGGTTCCGCTGCTCGTTCGTGCGCTCATCGGCCTGATGATCCTCGCCGCGCCGCTCGGCGCGCAGGCGCCGGATCGCGTGCTGGGCAACCTGCTGCCGTACGGCGTGACGAGCAACGACGGCCGGTTCCCTGGACGCGGCCAGGGCTGGAAGAAGCATGATGACCACGACCGCGACGACCGCGTGTACCAGGCCAGGAAGGATCGCGATGATCGCGCGTGGGACGGCCGGCGGGACAACGACGATCGTGCGTGGGGGGTCCAGCACGACCGCGACGACCGCCGGTGGCGCAAGCACCACCACAAGCACCGGGATCGCGACCACGACCGCGATTGATTGCACGGAGAAGCCCCTGCCCGCAGGGGCTTCTCTCTTTTCCGCCGTTCCCTAGCTTCCACGCATGCGCCACGGCATGCGCCGAATGGGACACTGGTGGCCGGTGCTCGCCCTCGCGGCGAGTGCCGCGTGCGCACGCACCTCCGCCGACGCGCGCGATGCCCAGCCGTCGTCACCGAACGAGCTCGTGGTCCGGTTGCTGGACGTGGGGCAGGGCGACGCCACGTACATCACGAACGGCGGCAGCCGGGTGATCATTGATGGCGGGCCGGACCCTCGCCGCTTCGGCGCGCTGCTCGACTCGCTGGGCGTGCACGACGACACCGTGGACGTGGTCGTGCTCACGCACGCACACGCGGACCACTACAGCGGCCTGCGCGAGCTGTTCCGCAGCCGGCGGCACATCACCGTCCGCTACTTCTTCGAGAACCAGGATCCGTCGGCCGCGGTCACGCTGCGCCAGCTTCGCGACTCGATCGGCGCCCGGGTGCAGCGCGGCGAGCTGGTGTATCGCGACGCCAACGATCCGTGCGGCGACGGCCAGCCCGTCTGCACGGTGACGCTGCGCGGCGGCGCGAAGCTGCACATCATGCGCCCCGTGCCGCGCCCGGCCTCGGTGAATGACCGCTCGGTGCCCATGAAGCTCGTGGGCCCCGATTCGGCGTCGTTCACGATGTGGATTGCCGGCGACGCGGAGCGCGAGGCCATCGGGTGGTTCCTGGGCGAGGCGGGCTACGCGCGTGACCCGGGGATGCGCGTCAACATCCTCAAGGCGGACCACCACGGAAGCTGCAACGGCGTCACTGGTGACTACCTGGCCGCACTGCGCCCGGACACCGCGGTCGTGTCCGTGGGCGCGGTGAACGACTACGGACACATGCACGAGCAGGCCAAGTCCATCTACCGCGCGGCGCACGTGCCGTGGTACCGCACCGACCAGAACGGGACGATCACGATCCGCACGCCCGGGACGCCGGGCGGCGGGTACCGGATCGAGGTGGCGCACCCCGGCACCGACCAGGACGGCCCGTCGGATCGCCGCGCGTCTGCGCGCGGGTGCAAGGGCGACGGCTAGCGCGCCACCGTCCCGCGGCCGTGTGGCCGCGGGACTCCTACAACGAGATATTGCCGCCCGGGTCGCGCTTGCGCGATGCATCGCGCATCGCGCCCACCTGCGCCTGCGATTCCGCGAGCGCCTGGGCCGTGGCCGCCTGGTCGATCTCGATGGTCACGACCGACCGCCGTCCCTCGGCGTCCAGCTCGTGCCGCACCGCGAGCACCTGGCCTTCGGAGGCCCCGCGCGGCAGCAGCCACTGCGGGAGACGCACCATGGGACCGCCGTCCACCTCGATCGCGGCCACGTGCTCCGCGATCGAGTCAATCACCCAGCGATGCGTCTCCTGCGGCATGGCTCCTCCGGGACTAGTAGCGGTAGTGCTCCGGCTTGAACGGGCCTTCCGGCTTGACGCCGATGTACGCGGCCTGCTGGGCCGTGAGCTGCGTGAGCTTCACGCCGAGCTTCTCGAGGTGCAGCCGCGCGACCTTCTCGTCCAGGTGCTTGGGGAGCGTGTACACCTTGCGCTCGTACGCCTTCGCGTTGGTGTGCAGCTCGATCTGCGCCATCACCTGGTTGGTGAAGCTGGCCGACATCACGAAGCTCGGGTGGCCGGTGGCGCACCCCAGGTTCAGCAGGCGCCCCTCGGCCAGGATCATCACGCTGTGGCCGTCGGGAAAGCGGTACTCGTCGTACTGCGGCTTGATGTTGATGCGCTGCATGCCCGGCACCTTCTTGAGGCCGGCCATGTCGATCTCATTGTCGAAGTGGCCGATGTTGCCGACGATCGCCTTGTCCTTCATCCGCGCCATGTGCGCCGCAGTGATGATGTCGCGGTTGCCGGTCGCGGTGATGAAGATGTCGGCGACCTCGATCACGTCGTCCACCGTCTTCACCTCGAAGCCTTCCATGGACGCCTGCAGCGCGCAGATCGGGTCGATCTCGGTGACGATGACGCGGGCGCCCTGGCCGCGCAGCGCCTGCGCGCACCCCTTGCCCACCTCGCCGTAGCCGCACACCACCGCCAGCTTGCCCGCGAGCATCACGTCGGTGGCGCGGTTGAGCCCGTCGATCACCGAGTGCCGGCAGCCCTAGATGTTGTCGAACTTCGACTTGGTCACCGAGTCGTTGACGTTGATCGCCGGGAAGAGCAGCGTGCCCGCCTGCATCATCTCGTAGAGGCGGTGCACGCCCGTCGTCGTCTCCTCGGAAACGCCGCGGATCGCGGCGGCGACCTTCGTCCAGCGACCCGGGTGCAGGCGCTGCTCCTGGCGCAGCAGGTCGAGGATCACGCCCCACTCCTCGGGATCGTTGTCGGCATCGAACGCCGGCACCGCGCCCGCCTGCTCGAACTCGGCGCCCTTGTGAATGAGCAGCGTCGCGTCGCCGCCGTCATCCAGCAGCAGGTTCGGGCCGGCGCCGTCGGGCCACATCAGCGCCTGCTCGGTGCACCACCAGTACTCTTCCAGCGTCTCGCCCTTCCACGCGAACACCGGCGTGCCATTGGGATGCTCGGGCGTGCCCGTGCGGCCGACCACCACCGCAGCCGCGGCGTGGTCCTGCGTGGAGAAGATGTTGCAGCTCACCCAGCGCACGTCGGCGCCGAGGTCCACGAGCGTCTCGATGAGCACCGCGGTCTGCACGGTCATGTGCAGCGAGCCCATGATGCGCGCGCCCTTGAGCGGCTGCTTGCCAGCATGCTCGGCGCGGAGCGCCATCAGGCCGGGCATCTCCTGCTCGGCGAGGCGGATCTCCTTGCGGCCGAACTCGGCCAGCGACAGGTCGGCGACCTTGAACGCCGGGCGCGCGGTCGCGGCGGCGGTGGTGACAGGTTCCTTCACGGCAGTGCTCATGCGACGGGCCTCGATGTGATGCAGTGGTGGAGAATACTCAGGAACG
>DASZRI010000037.1:0-2116 GCA_035549215.1 Gemmatimonadaceae bacterium
GAGGTGCGCGTGCTCCTCGCGGACACGCCGTTCGCACATGCGCCGGTCGTACCCGTCGCGGCACCTCGCGGCGATGGCATCGCGGAGTTGCGCGCCGTGCTCGTCGATGCGTTGCGCGAGGCGCAGCCGCGCGCGGCAGGTGATCTCTTCCGGATGCCCGTGGACCGCGTGTTCACCGTCCGGGGAACGGGCACCGTGGTCACCGGCACCGTGTGGAGCGGCACGCTTGCGCGCGACGCCGAGGTTCGGCTGCTCCCGTCCGGTCGCACGGCGCGCGTGCGCGGCGTGCAGAACCATGGGCAGGCCACCGATCGAATCCTGCCGGGCCAGCGCGCCGCCATCGCCCTCGTCGGCGTGGACGTCGCGGACGTCGCGCGAGGCGACGTCGTCGTCGCGGACGGCGCATGGCAGGCGTCCACGGTCCTGCGCGCCGACCTGGCACTGCTCGACGACGCACCCCGCGCCCTCGGGCCGCGCACCGCCGTCCGGCTCCATCTCGGCACCGCCGAGGTGGGCGCGCGCGTGGTCGCCGCGGACGGGAGCATGGAGCCCGGACAGTACCGGCCCGTGCGCCTGATGCTCGATGCGCCGGTCGTCGCTCGCGCCGGTGACCGGTTCGTGCTGCGGTCGGCGTCGCCGCTGGCGACGATCGGTGGCGGGGTGATCAGCGACCCGCACGCTGCGCGCCGCTCCCGGCCGTTTGCCGAGACTGGCCTCGACGCCGCGGCGCGGCTCGCCACGCTCCTCCGCGAGGCAGGCGTGCAGGGACTCGCGGCCGGGTCGCTTGCCATCCGGCTCGGCGTGATGCCCACGCAGGTGGAACTCGTGCTCCGCGCGGCCGAGGCTGTACTGCCCGTCGCCGACCGCGTGATCGCGGCTGGACTCCTGGACGAACTCGAGGGCCGGCTCGTGGCCGAGCTCGACGGGTACCACCGGGACAACCCGCTCGCGCCGGCGGCGCCGGTCCACGAGATCCGCGCTCGCCTTGGTGTGCCGGCCTGGGTCGCGGACGAGCTCGTCGGCCGCGCCGTGGGGGCGGGCGATGCGGAGATCGAGGGCGCCGGCATCCGGCGGACGGGCTGGAAACCGGCGCTCTCCGACGCCCAGTCTCGCCTCCTGATCCGGCTTCTTGAGCGGCTTTCCGCAGCGGGCAAGGAGCCGCCCTCAGTCCCGGAGCTCGAAGGCGAGTTCGGGTCGGAGTCGGGCCCCCTGCTGCGTCACGCGGCGCGTGCGGGTTCAGTCGTGCAAGTCGAACTGGATCGGTACTATGCGTCTGGTGAGTTCGACCAGATTCTCGCCAGGATCGAGACCCTGATGGCCGGTCGCGATGAGGTCTCACCGGCGGAGCTCAGGGAAGGGGTCGGGCTGTCTCGAAAGTACTTGATCCCGTTCCTGGAGTACCTCGACCGGGAGGGGTACACCGTGCGCCTGGCCTCCGGCCGGCGGTGGGCGGGTCGAGGGCGTCGCGCGTAACCCCCAGTTGTTTCAATCGTTTAACGTTTGTAACTGCTTGACACGTTTGCTGACCAGTCCTAGCTTGGCACGTGTAGCAACGTGTTTTTCACCCTTTCAGGAGTCGTTGAAGACCATCCTGTTCTGTTAGCTCGGAGTAGACATGTTGAACCGCTGGGCAGCACTTGCGCTCGTGCTCGCCCTTTGTGCGTTCACGCCAAAGTATGCGGCGGGGCAGCAGGCGGAGCAGCCCCGAGGGCGCAAGGCTGCGGGTTTGGGGCAGAACTACCCGAACCCGTTCAATCCGGAAACCACCATTCCTTTCACGATCGGCGACGAAACGTGCTCGGATGGTGGAAAACTGCATGTGGTCTCCCTGCGCGTGTACAACGTGCTGGCACAGATTGTCGCCGTGCCGGTCCTGCAGGGAGGCACGTCCTCGGCTGGGGCCACGTCGGCCGCCGGCCAGCCGCTGGCCAACCTGTCGTTGGCGTGCGGTCAGTATACCGCGTACTGGGACGGGAAGTACCTGAACACCGGACGTGAAGTGGCGTCTGGCGTGTACGTGTACGAGCTGGTGGTGGACGGACAGCGCTTGTCCCGCAAGATGTTCGTGGCCAAGTAATCCCGTTCGCCCAACGATTCGCGCGCCCCGGCACCTGCC
>DASZRI010000038.1:0-5776 GCA_035549215.1 Gemmatimonadaceae bacterium
AAGCGGAAGGGAGCCTGTCGCGCCGCATTGGCTGGCTGACGCACGTGGACGACCCGGCACAGCTTGCCTTCATCCGCCGTGTCGCTGAGTCGCCAGGGACGTACACCGTACGCTCCGAAGGGGAGCGGGTTCGGCTGCGGATGCTGGCATACCAGATGGCGCTCGGGCAGGGAGCGGTCGCATCCAGCCAGATCGTGGAAGAGCTTGGTGCGTACCCCGCGTGTGCGTCTGAGCTGGTGGAGCTTGCGGACGTGCTGAACGGGCGCACGCGAATGGTCTCCACGACGGTGCCCGGCCTGGCTGACACTCCGCTCAGCCTTTGGTGCGCGTACACGCGGAATGAAGTACTCGCTGCCACGGGATACTTCACGGATACGGTGCGCCCGGCGGCGCGGGAGGGCGTCATCCGGCTTCGGGACCGTCGGTGTGAGCTCCTGTTCGTGACGCTCGACAAGTCGAGCGGGTTCCACGAGACGGTGAAGTACAAGGATTACGCGATCAGTCCGGGCCGATTTCACTGGCAGACGCAGAACAATGCAGGGCCAGAGAACGAATCCGGGCGGCGGTACATCGAGAGCGCTACGAACGGCTGGCAGTTCCAGTTGTTCGTGCGGTCCACACGTGACGATCCGTTCCGGGCGTGCGGTCCCGTCCGCGTCGCCGACCCTTCGGACATCACCGGGGACCGGCCGATGAGCATCACGTGGACGCTCGACGTGCCCCTGCCAGCCCGGCTGTTCGGCGAATTCAGCGTGCTTCGCGGCTGACGGCGGCATGGCGCTGATCCGCGTGGTCGCGGCCGTGATCCGTCGCGGCGAAGAGCTGCTGGTCTGCCAGCGCCCGCCGGAAAAGCGACATGGGGGCCTGTGGGAATTCCCGGGCGGCAAGTGCGAGGCGGGTGAAACCGATGTTGATGCGCTGCGGCGCGAGTTGCGGGAGGAGCTTGGCGTGGAGGTCGCATCGGCCGGCGAGCCAACGTTCGAGTTGCGGGACCAGGGATCGCGGTTCCTGATCGTCTTCATTCCGGTGGCGATCCGCGGTGAGCCCCAGTGTCATGAGCACGTGGCCATGCGGTGGGGCCGGCCGGATGCGCTGGTCTCGCTGCCGCTGGCGCCGAGCGATCGCGAGTTCGTGGTCAGGCTCCTCGCGGCGTAGGGGGCGGTTCCCCCGCGCCAGGCGGCAACTGGATGTCAGAGGGTGCGCAGATCGTTGGGGACTTGCAGGACCTCCCAAGTCACCCTCTCCAGGAGACGCTTCATGTTGAAGGGGCTCATTGCTGCAGCAGGTGTACTCGCGTTGACCGCGTGTGCGACAATCATGCACGGCACGTCCCAGGACGTGGGCATCAGTTCCTCCCCCACCGGCGCCCGCGTGAGCGTCGACAACAAACCCGTTGGCACGACGCCCATGGTGGCGTCCCTCTCGAGGAAGGACAACCACGTGGTCAGGCTGGAGATGGACGGCTACGCGCCCGCCGACCTGACGCTCACGCGCGGCGTGTCCGGGTGGGTCTGGGGGAACATCGTCTTCGGCGGGTTGGTCGGGCTTGCCGTCGACGCGATCTCCGGCGGGTTGTACAAGCTCACGCCGGATCAGTTGCAGGCCACGCTTGCGAACCAGCATGCCCGCGTTGCGCCAACGAGGGACGGAATCTTCGTCGTCCTGGTGCAGGGGGCGAACGCCGAGTGGACCCGCATCGGACAACTGCAACGGCTGCGGCCAGCGGCGGAATCGGTTGGCCTGCAGTGAGGAGGCAGGCGGCGGGCGGGACGCTCGCAGTCCCGCCCGTCGCGATGGTCAATGTGACAGCCGCCTGATCGCCCACGAGGGAGCGGGGTTACACAGCGTGCCACGCGACCCAACTGGGCGCGCGGCGGCCTTGAGCCCCTGTCATACGCGCCGCAACTTCTCCGCCGCCATGTTCCACGCACGCTCCACGCGGCCGCGCGCGACTCGCTGCATCCGGTTCGCGCGATGAGCCCGCCCCGCAAGCGCTCGCACCCGCCAGCGTCCAAGGCCAAGGTCCAGCGCCTGGTGGACCTCCTCGCCGCGCTGCTCACGCGCAGGCCGCTGACCTTTGCCGAGATCGCCGAGCAAGTCCCGGCGTACCGCGGCGACAACAAGGCGAGCGTCAAGCGCATGTTCGAGCGTGACAAGCGCGAGCTGCGCCTGTTCGGCGTTCCCATCAGCACGATGGGCGCCGAGGGCAGCGAGGACGCGAGCTACCGGGTGGACGCGCGCGACTTCTACCTGCCGTACCTGTCCGTCGTCACACCGCGTGGGCTCGTGCGGCCGCTGGCGGTGGACAAGTACGGCTACCGTTCGCTCCAGGCCCTCACCTTCAATGCCGATGAGCTCGAGGTGATCGCGCAGGGGGTCGCGCGCGCCCGGCAGCTCGGGAACCCGACGCTCGACGCCGACCTGGATTCTGCGGTGCGCAAGCTGGCCTTCGACCTGCCGATGGACGCCAGTATCCCGGCGGACGATCCCACGCGCATCGTGCCCGCCGGGCCGCGGGCGGACCACGAGACGCTGGACGCGCTTGCCGGTGCCCTGCACGCACGCAAGCGGGCGACGTTCGAGTACCACAGCCTGCATGCGGACACGGTCGCCAGGCGCGAGGTGGAACCGTACGGGCTCTTCTTCGTGAATGCGCACTGGTACCTGGTGGCGCGCGACGTGGCCAAGGACGCACTGCGCAACTTCCGCGTAAGCCGTATTCGCCACGTGAAGGTCAACGCCGCGCGCGAGGACACGCCGGACTACGAGATCCCGACGGACTTCGTCCTGCGCCACCACGCGGCGGCGCGCCAGGCGTGGGAACTGGGCGACGACGAGCCGCTGCAGGTCACCGTCCGCTTCACGGGCGCCACGGGACCGGTGCGCGCCGCGGCCCGGCTTGGCGAATCCGTGGAGGGGGAACCGGACGTGCGCCGGTTTGCGGTGCGCCGGCGTGACGCCTTCGTCCGCTGGCTGCTCTCGTTCAGCGGTGACGCGCTGCCCCTCGGCCCGGCAACCGTGGTGCAGGAGTTCCGGGAGCAGGTGGACGCCACGCGCGCGCTCTACGACACGGAGGCCCGATGACGGCGACGGCTGCCGACCAGCTGCGGCGCGTGCTCAGGCTCATCCCGTCCATCGCCGACGGGGCCGATCACTCGTTCGAGGAGATCAGGGACGTGCTGGGCGTGGGGCGCGACACGCTGCGCGGCGACCTGGTCTCGCTGGTCGAGCGCTACGACGACCCGGGCGGGTTCGTGCAGGCCGTGCAGGTGTACTACGATGACCGCAACGTCAGCGTCGTGACGCCGCACTTCCTGCGCCCGATGCGGCTGACGATGGCCGAGCTGTGCGCACTGGAGCTGGGGCTGATGCTGCTGCGCAGCGAGACGCCGCCGGACGAGCACGCGGTGATCGACGGCGCGCTGGCGCGCCTGCGGGAGGCGATCACGCACGTGCCGGCCAACGAGCGGCTGCGTGACAGCCAGTACGCCGAACTGGGCGCTGACGGCGATGCGTCGCACCTGGCCACGGCGCGCGACGCGTTCCGCGACCGGCGCAAGCTGCGCCTGCGGTACCATGCGAGCCGTGCGACCGAGCCCGGCGACCGCGTGGTGCACCCGTACGGCTTCGTCTATTCGGCACCCGCGTGGTACCTGGTGGCGCACTGCGAGCAGTCCGGGGAGCTTCGCTTCTTCCGGCTGGACCGGGTGGTGGCCGCCGAGGCGACGACGGATGGGTACGACCTGCCCGACGACTTCTCGCTGGATGCGCTCATCGCGGACGGCAAGCCGTTCCACGCCGACACCGACGAGGGGATGCAGGTGCGCTTTTCTCCGCGCATCGCGCGTTGGATCGCGGAGCGCGAGCGTGCGCATCTCGAACCGGACGGCAGCGTCGTGGTGCGCTACCCGATCGCGGACGAGGAGTGGGCCATGCGGCACGTCCTGCAGTACGGGCCTGACGCAGAGGTGCTGGAGCCGCAATGGCTGCGCTCGGCCCTGCTGGAACGGCTGCGGCGCATAAAACAGATGTCCTGAGTTGCGCGCGTTGCGTTCATTTGAACGTGTCGTCATGGGTCGCCGGACTGCGCGCCACTGACAAACACGTGGTGCACGCCGGCCGCTGCTCAGAGCAAACCCGCCGAAAGGCGGCGACGCAGAGTCACGGGGCTGTCGCGAGTGATCGCCATGCCCGCCGGGCCGCCAGCGCTACCGACAAGGGACCGTCGGCGCTGGCGGCCCTCTCATGTCGGGCACTCTCACCCGCTCGAGCAGGAGAATTGCGGCATGGCATTCCCCGAGACCCCAGTCCGGCGCGCGGCGCGCGCCGGCATCCTGTCGTGTGCGGCCCTTGCTGTCGTGGCGTGCGGCACCGACTCGCGCATGGCGGCCCCCGTTGCATCCGGAGGCAGTCCCGACCTGCTGCGCAGCAGTGCGGCATCGGTGTCCATCTCGCCCACGAGCGCAAGCGCGACCGTCGGGCAGTCGGTGCAGTTCACGGCCACCGTGCGCGACAGCCGCGGGCGCATCGTGAGCGGCGCCACCGTGAGCTGGCGCTCGAGTGACACGACGATCGCGAAGGTGAGCAGCAGCGGACTGGCCAGTGCCCTTGCGGCCGGCAAGGACACGATCATCGTGTCGGCGGGCAGTGCGTCCGCGCGCGCCGTGCTGGTCGTGAGCGCGCCGGTGGCGCAGGCGCCGGGCACCGTGTCCGACCTGGCGGTGACGGCGACGACGGACAGCGTCGCCACGCTGCGGTTCACGCAGGTGGGCAACGGCGCTGGCGGCGCGGCGAGCTACGAGATGCGCTACGCGGCTGCACCGATGAGCTGGGGCTCCGCGTCCCCGGTGGCGAAGGGAAGCTGCGCGTCGCCCATCGCAGGCACGAGCGTCGGGTCACCCTTGTCGTGCACGGTGAATGGGCTGGCGCCTGGCAAGGCGTACAACTTCCAGGTGGTGGCGTTCCGCGGCACGCTCAACGTGAACGCCGTGTTCGGCGGGCTGTCCAACATCGCCGCGGGCTCCACGTCAACAACCTCAGTCGTGACGCCGCCACCACCGCCACCGCCGACCTCGCACGTGGACACGATCTTCCACGATGGCTTCGAGTCGGGAAACCTCTCCGCCTGGCAGGACAACTATCGCGCGTCGGCCAAGGCGGTGCTGACTGATCCCTCGTTCGCCAAGGAAGGGCAGCGGTACCTGGCGATCACGTATGCGCCGGGCAGCGACGGCGGCTCGCTCACGCACTTCTTCATGCCCGGCTACGACTCGGCGTACGTGCGCGTGTGGGTGCGCTTCCCGACGAACTGGAGCGGCGGCACCAAGCTGATCATGTTCCGCGGTTCGCGCACCGACAACGAGTGGTCATCGTTCGGGGTGGGCGGCGCGTGCCCCGACGGCACGAACTTCTTCACCGCGAACGTCGTGACGCGTGCCCAGTCCACGCTGCCGCTGCGCTTCTACACCTACTATGTGGGGATGGCGCGGGAGTCCGACGGCGTCACGTGCTACGGTCGCTACGGGGACTCCAGTGATCCCGGCGGCGCGCCGAACCCGGCGGCCATCTACTTCCCGCCGCTGGACGTCAGCACCGGCGGCTGGCACCTGCTGGAGTTCCAGCTCAACCTGAACACGCCGGGCATGGCCAACGGGTCGGAGCGCATGTGGCTGGACGGCGTGGAGAAGGGCGAATGGAGCGGGCTCGTGTTCCGGACGAGCAACATCCTGATGGTGAACGCCTTCACGATCGAGTCTTCCATGAACGAGACGCAGGG
>DASZRI010000039.1:0-3109 GCA_035549215.1 Gemmatimonadaceae bacterium
CCACGTCCAGGACCGGCAGTTCGGCGTCCTGGGCGAGCCGCGCGTCAACGTCCTGCTGCTGAACCTTGCCGTGGACAGCGCGTTTCCGGTGCCGCACGCGCCGCACACTCACCCGGGAGGGGCGCCCTGATGCGATCCCCGTTCATGGTCGCGCTGGCCCTGGCCGCCGCTGCTCCGCTGGCGGCGCAGGCCCCCGCGACTCCGGCCACGCCCGCGCGGCCGGCACCGTTTGCGTTCGCCGATTTCTCCTGGCTCAACGGCAACAGCCGCCAGAACACGTCCGTGCTGGACTCCAGGTACTTCACCGGCGAGTTCCGCGTGGACGTGTCGTACATCGCCGACTTCAACCACCCAAGCGACCACACGCTCGTCGGCACCTCCGAGAGCGGACGCACCGGCGAGGTCCAGGTGCAGCAGCTCGGGATCGGCGGCGACTTCCACGCCGGCCACGCGCTGGGCCGGTTCATGACCCAGTTCGGGATGTACTCCACGATGACACCGCGCAACGATGCGAGTCCCGGGCGCGGGCAGTGGAACCTGGCGGACGCGTACCGCTACCTGTCCGAGGCCTACGGCGGCTACCACTGGGACAAGTGGAGCGGCATCAACTTCGAGGCCGGCATCTTCATGTCCTACGTGGGACTGTTCAGCTACTACAACTTCGACAACTGGGCCTACCAGCCGTCGTACGTGTCGTCCAACACGCCGTGGTTCTTCAACGGCATGCGCCTGCAGATCTTCCCGAACGACAAGCTGAAGATCGAGCCGTGGCTGGTGAACGGCTGGCAGTCGTACGGCATGTTCAATGACGCGCCGGGCGTGGGCGTGCAGGTCACGTGGCGTCCCACGGGCGCGTTCTCGTTCGTGGGCAACCAGTACTACGGCCACGACTGGCTGGGCATTCCGGGACGCATGCGTGCGCATTCGGACAACAGCATCCAGGTGAAGTACCTGGACGACTCCACGCGCACGATGGACAAGGCGGCCTTCTCGCTCACCGGGGACCTGGGCTGCGAGTCCGGCAGCGGCGTGCGCTGCGTGGCCAACTCGGCCGCGGCGCCGGCCCAGAACTTCAAGGGCTTCATGCTCTACGACCGGACGTGGTTTGCGCACGACACGTACGCCGTCACGCTCGGCGGCGGCACGATGTCGAATCCGGGGCGCTACCTGGTGCTGATGCCGCCGATCAACGGGGCCACCGCCCTCTCCGGCAGCCCGTACTTCACGGAGAATCCCGGCGACCAGTTCTCGGCGTGGGATGCGTCGGCCACCTTCGACTACATGCCGGACCAGTTCACGACGTTCCGCGTGGAAGTGGATCATCGCGCGGCCAGCGTGCCGTACTTCGCCGGCGCGGGCGGCGTGACGCCGATGAACGGGAACAGCGGGCCCGCCGGATCGGTGGTGCCGGGGTTCACGCCCGACCTGCGCAGGACGGAGACGCGCATGAACTTCGCCCTGCTGGTCAAGTTCTAGCGGCCCATGCCCACGCCTCCATCGCGCGCCGCGCCGATGCCGAGCCCCGACTTCCTGACGCTGGTCCGCCAGCGCGAGCGGGGCAAGCTGAAGCTGTACATCGGGTCGGCGGCGGGCGTGGGCAAGACGTACCGCATGCTGGGCGAGGCGCACCAGCTCCGCGCGCGCGGCGTGGACGTGGTCGTCGGCTTCGTCGAGACGCACGGGCGTGCGGAGACAGCGGCGCAGGTGGGAGACCTGGACGTGCTGCCGCGTCGCCGGATCGAGTATCGCGGCGTGTGGCTCGAGGAGATGGACGCCGAGGCGATCGTCCGCCGGAACCCGGAGGTGGCGATCGTGGACGAGCTGGCGCACACGAACGTGCCCGGGTCGCCGCGCGGCAAGCGGTGGGAGGACGTCATCTGGCTGCTCGACAACGGCATCAGCGTCATCTCGGCGGTGAACGTGCAGCACCTGGAGTCGCTGAACGACATCGTGGCCGAGACGCTGGGCGTGCTCGTGCGCGAGACACTGCCCGACTGGGTGGTGGGCCTGGCCGACCAGGTGGTGAACCTGGACATCTCGGCGGAGGACCTGCGGCAGCGGCTGATCGAGGGGAAGATCTACGCGCCCGACAAGGTGCAGGCGGCGCTGGCGAACTTCTTCACCGCCGAGAACCTGACCACGCTGCGCGAGCTGGCGCTGCGCGAGGTGGCGAGTTCGGTGGACCGCTCGCGCGAGGAGATCGTGCGGCGCGAGGGCGGCGAGGCCGCGCGCCGCCGGGTGGATCGCCTGCTGGTCGCGATGTCGAGCAACCCGCCGTACACGGCGGCGCTGCTGCGCCGCGCCAGCCGCATTGCGGGACGGCTGAATTCCGACTGGTACTGCGTGTACGTGCAGACACCGGAGGAGAGCGCCGAGCGCATCGATGCCACGGTGCAGCGCAAGCTGGTGGAGAACATCCAGCTCGCGCAGACGATGGGGGCGGAGGTCGTGCAGCTCCAGGGCACGGATGTCGCGGGCGCGCTGGTGGAGTTCGCGCGCGCCCGCGGCGTGACGCTGCTGCTCGTGGGGCAGAGCCGGCGCTCGTGGTGGCAGCACCGGCTGCGCGGCTCGGTGGTGGACCGGCTGGTGAAGAACGCCGCCGGGATGGACGTGCTGGTGGTGTCGTTCCCCGACGGCGAGCACGCGTGACGTGGGCGGCGGCGGTGATCGGCGCGCTGGCCGGCGCGGGCGCGGTGACGGGCCTGCTGTGGCCCGCCCTGCAGCGCGCACGGCGCCGGGCCGCCGGGCTGCAGGAGCGGTTGTCGGCGAGCGAGGCCAGCAGCAGCGATCGCGAGCAACGCGAGGCGGACCGGGCGCGCGAGATGGGGGCGGTGCTCGAGGGCGCCGTGGAGCGCGGCGTCCACGACCTGGACGACGTGCGCCTGCCGCTGCAGATCCTGCTCGAGAATCATTTCGGCGAGCTGAACGACAACCAGCTCGAGCTGGTGGGCGCGGCGCGCGACGCGGCCGATGTCGCGGCCGGCCGCCTGCGTCGCGCACGCGACCTGCTGGCCCTCCAGCCGGCGCAGCTCCGTCACGAGGCCGTGCGCGCCGGCGAGATCCTGTCACCGCTCATCGCGGCGCTGCAGTCGCGCGGCGCGGCGCGGCA
>DASZRI010000040.1:0-12564 GCA_035549215.1 Gemmatimonadaceae bacterium
AGTCGTGATGCTCGCACTCGCGGCGTGGCTCGCACGCGCCGTGCCGGCGGTCCCGCCCGAGCTCGTCGCGTATGGCCGCTACATGGTGACGTACGAGTCGCCGAACGTGCACTACCTGTACGTTGGCGAGGGGCGAACGGCGTCCATCGCGGTGTCGGAGCTGGACAACGGCGTCCGCAACTTCCACGTGAGCGGCAAGGTGGAAGCATCCACCGAGGCGCAGGACATGCGGCTGCAGCGCATGCTGGGCAACCTGCCTGCCCTGCTGCATCGCGACCCGAAGTCCGTGCTCGTGGTCGGCTTCGGCGCCGGCGTCACCGCGGGCTCCTTCGTCCCCTACCTCGGCGTCAAGCGCCTGGTGATCTGCGAGATCGAGCCGCTGATCCCGCAGCACGTGGCCGACTATTTTTCGGCGCAGAACTACGACGTCCTCAAGGACCCGCGCACCGAGCTGCACTTCGACGACGCGCGCCACTTTGTCCTGACGACGCCCGAGAAGTTCGACATCATCACGTCCGACCCCATCAACCCGTGGGTGAAGGGCGCCGCGACCCTGTACACGAAGGAGTACTTCGAGCTGGTGAAGGCCCACCTGAACCCGGGCGGCATCGTCACGCAGTGGGTGCCGCTGTACGAGGCGAATGAAGACGCGGTGAAGAGCGAGATCGCGACGTTCTTCAGCGTGTTCCCCAACGGGACGATCTGGGGCAACACCAACGGCGGGCAGGGCTACGACATCGTGCTCCTGGGCCAGGCCGACGCGCCGCGCATCGACCTCGACTCGCTGGACCACAAGCTGCAGCGCGATGACTTCATGTTCGTCCGCCGCTCGCTTGCGGACGTCGGCTTCGGCTCCGCCGAGGACCTGCTGGCCACGTACGCCGGGCGCGCGCAGGACATTGCGCCGTGGGTGGCGGACGCGCAGGTCAACCGCGACCGGGACCTGCGGCTGCAGTACCTGGCCGGGCTCGAGGCCAACTCGTACCTGAGCGGGCCGATCTACTCGCGGATGCTCGAATACCGTCGCTTCCCGGATGACCTCTTCACCGGCTCGGCCGTGGACCGGCAGGCCCTCCGCCAGCGCATCGGTGCGCACGAGTAGGGCGCGCGTCGTGCGCTGGCTCCGCCCCGCCGCGGCCGGCGCATTGCTCCTCACGACCGCGGCGACGGCGCAAGCGCAATCGCGCGCACCGCTGCTGCAGGTGCGCACCGAGCTTCGCGCGCTCGTGCCGGTCAGCGCGCGCATGTCGGCCGAGGTGCACCTGAACCAGTACGTCAACACGCGCTGGGGCGTGAGCGACGAGATCAAGACGGGGGCCGGCCTGGAGCAGGCGTGGCGGCATTTCCGCCTCTACACCGGGTATGAGCACGTCGTCCTGCGCGATACGCTGCGCCGCCACACCGAGGAGCGCGGGCTGGTCGAAGCCACCGCGTCGGTACGCCCGCTGGACTGGCTCGGGCTCAGCGACCGCCAGAAGACGGAGATCCGCGACATCAGCGGGCAGTTCTCCACCCGCTGGCAGAATCGCGTCCGCGCGGACGTGGGCCCGGAGCGCCTGGCCATTACCCCGTGGGTCGCCCGCGAGCTCTCCTACGACACGCGCTACGCCATCATCAACCGCCGGATCTGGTGGTACGGCGTGCGGTTCAATGGCAACGCGAACGTGAACGTCGAGCTGTTCGAGATGCAGGAGTACGACAGCCGGCGCGCGATCATCTGGCAGCGCGCCACCGGCGTCGCGCTCCGCTACCACGCGTGAAGGCGGGCACATTATCCTTGTGGCGATGCCGCGCCGCGCTGAATCTCCGGACCAGTTCTCGCTCTTTCCCGACCCCGTGAGCATCGAGGTCCTGGACCCGCGGCAGGCCATCGGGCCGCAGACCGCCGTCGAGCAGCTGGTCCACGTGCGCATCGGTGCCGGCGCGCTGCACCGGGTGTTCCACGACCGGCACGGCTGGTACTGCGAGGAGCACGGGCCGCGCTGCCGTGCGGTGCCGCTGGCGCGCGAGCACGCGGCCTAGCCGTCACCGTCCATCAGGACGCGACGCGCCGCCCGCCAGCCGCCTCGCGTCGGGCCGCGCTCAGGACACCGGCGGCGTCCGGTCGTCCATCGGCACGAAGTTGGACAGGAACAGCTTCTCCTGCGGCGTCAGCGAGTCGATCCCCTTGGCGCTGATCTTGTCCAGGATCCGGTTCACCTCGTCCCGGTTCACTTCGTGCACCGACTTCAGGTCCACGCGCCGCCAGTTGGACAGCGTGCGGTCCGCCACCTTGGGTGCCACATGCCGCTGGAATTTCCGCACGCCGGTGTTGTACTCCAGCCACTTCATGTACAGGAACGCGCCCGCGAACCCGCCCAGGTGCGCGAAGTCTGCCACGCCGCCGGTGGACCCGCCCAATCCGCTGTACAGCGAGATGACCGTCGCGATGATCACCAGCCACCGCGCCTGGATGGGGAGCACGCCCCAGATGTAGATCAGGTCGCGCGGCCAGAAGTGCGCGTAGGCGAGCATCACGCCGAACACCGCGGCCGATGCGCCGATGATCGCCGACTGCGGCGCAAGCACGAACGACAGCAACGCGCCGCAGATGCCGCCCAGGAAGTACAGGATCGCGAACCGCCGCGAGCCGAGCTGCACCTCCACGCGCGGCCCGAAGAAGTACAGCGCCAGCATGTTGAAGAAGATGTGCGCGAACCCGCCGTGCAGGAACATGTACGTCACGATCGTCCACGGCCGGATCAGGATCAGCACCGGCACGAAGACGAACGGCGACACGATCCCCGGCGCCATCATCTGGACGAAGAAGACGACGACGTTGGCGAACAGCAGCCGGCGCACCCACGGCGTCACGCCCGCACCTCCGGGACCTCAGCGAGGGCCATCATACCCCGAAACTAACAGGGAGCGCTCACCGCCCTCCAGCCGGCAGGTTCGCCAGCAGGTAGCGCGTGAGCAGCGAGTACAGGTGCAGCGTCGTCCCCGGCCCCTCGCAGATGCAGTGCGTGCGGTTCGGGTACACCATCACGTCGAACGGCTTGTCCAGCGCCACCAGCCGGTTGATCAGCCGCGCCGTGCCCTGGAAGTGCACGTTGTCGTCCCCCGTCCCGTGCACCACCAGCAGCTTCCCCTTCAGCCCCTCGGCAAAGTTGATCGGCGAGCCCATGCGGTAGCCATCCGGGTTGTCCTGCGGCGTCCCCATGTACCGTTCCTGGTAGATGGTGTCGTACAGGCGCTGGTCCGCCACCGGAGCCACCGACATCCCCACCTGGTACACGTCGGGATAGCGGAACATGGCGTTCAGCGTGCTCGAGCCCCCGCCGCTCCACCCCCAGATCGCCACGCGCGTGCTGTCCGCGAACGGATGCGTCCGCGCGAACACGCGCACCGCGTCCGCCTGCTCCTGGCTCGAGAGCACGCCCACGGCGCCGTGGATCACCTTGCGCCACGCCCGCCCCTTGGGCGCCGGCGTCCCGCGGTTGTCGAAGCTCACCACCAGGTAGCCCTGGTCCGCCAGCATCCGGTGCCAGAGCATCCCGCTCCCACCCCAGCGGTCCGTCACCGTCTGCGCCGCCGGCTCGCCGTACACCTGCACCAGGATCGGGTACTTCCTGGCCGGATCAAAGTCGCGAGGACGGATGAGCCACCCGTCCAACGTCGCGCCGTCGTGCAGCGACACCGTGAAGAACTCCACCGGCTTTCCTTCCGCGCGTGCGGCCGCCTCGCGCAGCGCGTCGTTCTTCACGAGCGTGCGCACCACGGCGTGGTCCGGCAGGCGCACGAGGTCTGTCACCGGCGGCGTGTCGAACGTCGAGCGGGTATGCAGCGCCCAGCGCGCGTTCGGCGCGAAGTCGTACGCGTTCCATCCCGGATCGCCGGCGGGCGTCACCCGCTCCGGCGCGCCCGGCGTGCGCAGCGACACGCGGTACAGGTACCGCTGCGTCGCGTTCTCCGGCGACGCGATGACGTACAGCCACCCGCCCGGTTCATCCACGGCGGCAATGCCCTCGACGTCGTACGCGCCGGGCGTCAGCAGGCGCGCGCTGCCGCCATCACGCGGCACCTCGTACACGTGCCGCCACCCGTCGCGCTCGCTCAACCACAGCATCGAGCGCCCGCCATTCACCCACGGCACGTCGTCATTCAGGTCCACCCACGCCGAGTCGGTCTCGGTCATCACGGTCCGCACGGCGCCGGACTTCGCGTCCGCGAGGAGCACGTCGTCGCGATCCTGCTTGCGATTCATGTGCTGCACCAGCAGCTGTCCCGGCGCCGCCCACTCCATCCACGGGATGTAGTTCTGGCGCGGATCGCCCGGCACGCGCATCCACGTCACCGCGCCGCCGGTGGCCGCCACCACGCCCACGCGCACCGCGGAGTTGGTCGTCCCCGCCTTGGGATACTGCACGGGAATCGTGAACGGGTAGAGCGAGTCCGTCACGTCCAGCAGCAGGAAGTCGCGCACGCCCGACATGTCGAACTGCCAGAAGGCGATCGCCTTGCTGTCCGGCGACCAGTGGAAGCCGTCGCGGAGGCTGAACTCCTCCTCGTACACCCAGTCGCTCATCCCGTTGACCAGCGTGTGCGACGCGTCGCGGGTCAGGCGCGTGGCCGTCCCGCCATCCGCCGGCTCCACGTACAGGTCGCCATTGCGCACGTACGCCACCTTCGAGCCGTCCGGGGAGAACTTGGCGAACATCAGCGACGCCTCGGGCACGCGCGCGCCACCCACCTGGTGCAGCGCACCCGTGCCCAGGTTCAGCACCCAGTAGTCGCCGCGCGTGTTCTGCCGCCAGACGCGGCGCGTGTTCGTGAACACGAGTGCGCGCCGGCCATCGGGTGAGAACGCGTAGTTCTCGGGCACCAGCGGCGCCTCGCGCCCCGCCGGCACGAGCTGCCGCGCGGACACCTTCACGTGCCGCGCGCCATCCTCCGCGCCGTACTCCACGATGTCGAAGCCGCCGCGCACGTCAGGCGACGGCTCCACGGTCAGGTAGTGATCGCCGTCGGCGCTCCAGCGCGCGGGGCCGAACCGCTCGCTCGCGTAGGTGCGCGAGGCAAAGATCGTATGCAGCGCCGAGTCCACCGGCGCGGGAAGCTGGGCACTGGCCGTGGGCGGCAAGGCAACGCAGAGACAGGCGGCGAGCAGCATGCCCCGGCCGGCACCGGGCAGGCGGACGCGTGATGCGAACATGGCGAGGGTTTCCGTGAAGGTGGCGCCGGGAATGTGGGCGTCGGCGCACACGGCGCGCAACGCTCCCGCGCCAACCCTTACAGGCGGATGGCCGTCGTCCTACGCGGAGGGACGCGCGCCGCCGTCGCTGCGGACCACCTTCAGCGTGCCGCGCCGCGCCGGCGCGGGCAGGCCGCCAGCCGCGGCCACCGCCGGGATCTCCTCCGCCACGGGCAGCGCGGTCGCCTCGTCGTGGCGCGGGGCACGCGCCGCCGGAGCCGCCACCAGCGTGATCGTGGATGCGGGCGCGGGGTTGATCACGACGCTGAACGTCGAGCCCACGCCCACCGCGCTCGTGACCCGGATGTCGAATCCCATCCGCCGCGCCAGCGCGCGCGTGATCGTGAGCCCGAGCCCGGTGCCGCCGTACTGCCGCGACGTGCCCTCGGCCCCCTGGTCGAACGGCTCGAAGATGCTCTCCAGCTTGTCCGCCGGGATGCCGATGCCGGTGTCTTCCACGTCGATGCGCGTGGGACGGCCAGCGGCGTCCGTGGCCACCCGGACCGTCACCGTGCCGCGCTCGCTGAACTTGATCGCGTTCGCGGCCAGGTTGATGATCACCTGCTTGAGCTTCGCGGCGTCGGTGTCCAGCATCGCGACCCCTGGCGGCACGTCCGCCACCAGCCGCGTGCCGCGCGCGAGTGCCTGCGCCTCGAGCTCGCCGAGCGTCTCGCGCACCAGCGTGCCGACATCCACCGGCTCGACGACGAGGTCCACGCGCCCGGCCTCCACCTTGGACAGGTCCAGGATGGTGTTGATCAGCCCCAGCAGGTGGCGTGCGTTGGCCGACACGCGCTGCAAGTAGAGCAGGTCCGGCGTCGTGAGGTTGCCGTGCTTGTTCTTGAGCAGCAGCGAGGTGAAGCCGATCACCGAGTTGAGCGGCGTGCGCAGCTCGTGGCTCATGTTCGACAGGAACTCGCTCTTGGCGCGGCTCGCGCGCTCGGCGGCGGCGCGCGCTTCCTCCAGCGCCACCTCCTGCTCCACGTGCGCGGAGATGTCCGTGGCCACGAGCGCGTACCCGGTGAGGTTGCCGCCGCGGTCGCGCAGGGCCGTGGTGTGCGCCATCACGGGCAGCACCGATCCATCATGGCGGCGGAAGCGCCACTCGCGCTCTTCCTGCCCCGTCTCGCGTGCGACGACGAGCATCGCGTCCACGGGTGAGCGCACCGGCTGGCCGCGGTCGATCGAGAGCTGCGCGGCTCGCGCCCGCAGCGCGTCAGGATCCACGAACGCCGTCACCGACATCCGCCCCACGATCTCGTCCTCGGTGCAGCCGATGGCTGCCGCCGCCGAGGGGTTCACCCCGCGCACGATGCCGTTGGCGTCGGTCGCGATGATCAGCGAGTTCGTCTGGTTCAGGATCCCGCGGTAGAATTCGAGCAGCTGGCCACGGGCGGGCTCCTGCCCGCGCGACGCGCCCACCGCGTACCCGGCAAGGGCCGCGGCGACGAGCAGCGTGCATCCCGCGACCAGCCAGGTCACGCCGCGCCCTGGGATGCGATGGCCGACCGACGCGCACGCGTCAGGCAGCGATCGAGCGTGTCGAACAGGAGCATCTCGTCCACGATCGGCTTCGTGACGTAGCCATCGAAGCCGAGCGAGAGGAAGTGCTCGGCGTCGCCGCGCATGGCGTGTGCGGTGAAGGCGACGACGGGCAGCGAGCGCAGCATTTCATCGTTGCGGATCGCGTCGAGCACGTCCGGGCCGTCCATGCCCGGCAGGGAAATGTCGAGCAGCACGACGTCAGGCGGCGACTCGCGCATCGCGGCCAGCGCACTTGGCCCGTCGCTGTAGGCGCGCACGGCGTAGCGATCCTCGAGGATCGCCTGCACGAGCAATTGGTTGTCGGGATTGTCCTCGACGACGCAGACCAGCGGCAGCATTGACGTTCCCTCGGGGAATGAAGGGCTCCGCAGCGGTGCACAGGGTGGAGCCTGCGGTTGATTGATGTTTCCCTGAGGGACGGCGACCGTCAAGTGTTTAGACAGTTCGCACTGTCAACGGTCTGCATTGACAGTCATAATTACCGATATATGCCCATAGAAGCTGTCGATTTATGACACTAGAAGAAAAGGCGCCCAGAATCAATACGAACCGGCCGGACAGCACGCGCGCGCGCCGTCCGGCCGGTTCAACCACATGTTCACTGGGGCGGCAGGATTCGAACCTGCAACTTCCCGATTAACAGTCGGGCGGTCTGCCAGTTGACCTACACCCCAAGAGGTCCTGCACCTGCGTCCTGCTGCGGCCCGTCACGCCAACCGCCAGGCGGCGGGCCCCTTCAAGCGAAAAACCCGCCAGGTCGGGGAGACCGGGCGGGCGAGGTTGCGAGATGCGCGCAAGCCGCTAGCCAGATCTCCGCGAGGAGCTCCGGTTATTGCGATTATTGAAATTCGGGCGGCGAATCGTGCGCATCGTGTGTGTGTCGCTGACGTGAATCGAGCGTGATCAGGAGCCTAGCGGCGCCTGGGCTGATGGTCAAGGGCGCGTTCCCTGTTGCCGGCCCGGTACACCCTGCATGTTAGGGGCCGTCTCCACGCGCTCGGCGTCGCAGGGCGCCCGGCACCCACCACGTTCAACCCACGCGCACCATGTCCACTCGCTTTGCATCGCTTGCTGCTGCGGTGTGGCTGGCGGGATGCACCACGTCGACACCCGCCCCGGCTCCCGCCCCCACCCCCGCACCCGCCACACCACCCGCCGCTGAAGCGCCGCCGGCGGAAGTCATGGGACGCGGCGCCGGCGCGGGGGCCGGCCGCGGCGCCGGTCAGGCGCCCGGCGCCCAGCCGCGCGGCGTACAGCCGTATCGTCGAGTGATCACGGCCGACGCCGTGACGCGGCGCGGGCTGTTCACCACGCACCAGGTGGGCGACAAGCTGTACTTCGAGATCCCGCGCGGCGAGCTCGACAAGGACATGCTCATCGTCGGCCGGTACGACCGCGCCGCGGCCGCAGACCCGCAGGCGCCCGGTGGCGGCGGGGGCGGCTTCGGGGACTACGGCGGCGATGAGTTCATGGAGCGCACGCTGCGCTGGGACCGCCAGGGCGATCACATCATCCTGCGGTCCCCCGAGTTCCACATCACGGCCGACAGTTCGCTCTCGGTGTACCGCTCGGTGCAGTCCACCAACTACGCGCCGATCATCGCGATCTTCAACATCGAGTCGTGGGGCCCGGACAGCGCGGCAGTCGTGGACGTCACGCGCCTGTTCACGACGGCGATCCCCGAGCTGCAGGCGTTCCCGGGGACGATCGACGCGAATCGCTCGTACATCGAGCACGTGAGCTCCTTCCCCGAGAACGTCGAGGTGCAGGCGGCGCAGACGGGCGTGCCCGCGCCGGCCGGCGGCCGAGGGGCCGCAGCACCGACGGGCGGACGCGGCGCGCCGGCCCCGGCACAGAGCGTGCTCGCCCACTGGAGCATGATCAAGCTGCCCGAACATCCCATGCCAATCCGGTATGCGGACGAGCGCATCGGCTTCTTCAGCGTGCGCACGGTGGACTTCGGGAGCAACCAGCAGGTGGCCGTCCCGCGGCAGTACATCACGCGCTGGCGGCTGGAATGCTCGGACCGCATGGCCGGCAACCTCTGCTACCCCAAGCAGCCCATCGTCTACTACGTGGATCCGGGCACGCCCGACCAGTGGAAGCCGTGGATCCGGAAGGCGATCGAGGACTGGCAGCCGGCGTTCGAGGCGGCCGGCTTCAAGGACGCCATTGTCGCGCGCGACGTGCCGACCAACGATCCCGACTGGTCCATGGAGGACATCCGCCACACGGTCGTGCGCTGGCTGCCGTCCACGGTGGAGAACTCGGTGGGCCCGCACGTGAGCGACCCGCGCACCGGCGAGATCCTGAACGGCTCGCCGCGCATCTTCCACAACCTCGTGCAGCTCGGCCAGGTGTGGTACTTCACGCAGGCGGCGCAGCTCGACCCGCGCGCCCGCCTGATTCCCTTCCCCGACTCGCTGATGGGCCGGCTGCTCGAGTTCCTCGTCGGCCACGAGGTGGGCCATACGCTCGGCCTGCAGCACGACCAGATCGGCAGCTCCACGTATCCGCCGGACAGCGTGCGCAGCCCGTCGTGGGTGGCGAAGATGGGCAGCAGCCCGAGCATCATGGACTACTCGCGCATGAACTACGTGGCACAGCCCGAGGATCACGTGCCGGTGCAGTACCTGATTCCGCGCGTGGGCCCGTGGGACAAGTACACGATCATGTGGGGCTACAAGCCGATCCCGGCCGCGCAGACGCCCGACGAGGAGAAGCCGACGCTCGAGAAGTGGATCGCCGTGCAGGACTCGGTGCCCTGGTATCGCTTCTCGGTGAACAACGCCTTCGGGCAGTTCGGCACGCAGAGCGAGGCGGTGGGCGACGCTGACCCGACATGGGCCACGGGGCTCGGCTTCCGCAACATCGCGCGCGTCATGAACTACGTGGCGAGCGCGGGCACGCGCCCGATGGAGGACAACAGCCTGCTGCAGGAGCTGTACGACCGCACGGTGGGCCAGTGGGCCACCGAAGCGGCGCACCCGACGAACGTGGTGGGCGGCGGCACGGTGTGGTACAAGTCGGGCAGCCAGCCCGGGCCGGTGTACGTGCCGTTGCCGCGGGCGCAGCAGGCCGCCGCGGTCCACTTCCTGAACGACAGCGTGTTCCGCACGCCGGCCTACCTCATCCGGCCGGACATCGCGGCCCGCATCGAGCCCGACGGGATGCTCACGCGCATCGGGAATGCACAGAACCGCGTGCTCACGTCGCTGCTGAACGACCAGCGCATGAACCGGCTGCTCGAGGGGCAGGCGCTGGCGAAACACCCCGGCGATGCGTACCCGCTCTCGCAATTCCTGGACGACGTGCGTCACGGCATCTGGAGCGAGGTGGATGACGCACATCCCGTGATCGACGCGTATCGCCGGCAGCTTCAGGACAATTACCTGGAGCTGGTCGACCGCAAGCTGAACCCGCCGGCGCAGGCCGCTGCCGCACCGGCAGGCGGTGGGCGCGGCGGCTTCGGCGCGCGCCTCACGCCGCTGTCGGAGGACGCCAAGGCCGAGCTGCGTGGCGAACTCATGTCGCTGCAGGCCGACATCCGGAAGGCGATCCCGCGGACCACCGACCGCCAGACCCTCTGGCACCTGCAGGCCGCCGAGCATCGCATCGGGGAGACGCTGAACCCGAAGCAGTAAGCATCACCCGGCCCATCGCTGTGCGAAGGGGCTGCGCGGTGCGCAGCCCCTTCGTGCGTACGGAGGTCACGCCCTGGGCAGGCCTGGCCGGGCACGCAGGTGCAGCGCCATGGCCGCCGGCCCGACGACGTGGTCGGCCAGCACCCGCGAGGCGAATGGCCACCACCGATCGTGCCAGAGCCGGTACAGGGCCCACGCCACCACGATCGCGTCCGCGAGGGCGGTGAGCAGCAGCAGCGTGATGGGAACGACGAGTCCCGCGACGACGATGATGAATGCGGCGGCGCCCATGTCACACCTCCTGCCGGCGCTTGGAGCCGTCCCGGGTCGGAACCTCAAGCCCACGGCGCTCCGGTAGCCGGCGAGTTCCCGAACGTGCGCCAGCGTACACTGGGCAAGCTGGCGCTACACGGCTGAACCGCCTAGCGCACAATGCCTGAAGATTTTCGGGGGATGGGTGCTTGTGGATCGGGGCGTCCGCATCCGGCCCGGCCCGTTGCGTGGCGTCCATGCAACACGCCAGGCACGCCCGGCGCGTCGGTGGGGATTTGCGCTCAGTTCGGCGCCCGTGCAGCGAACGTCCGCCGGAGTCCCCATGCGCGATACACCGAGACGTCGAACACGCGCACTCCCGCCCGCAGCACGGGCACGCGCGCGGCCAGGCGCAGCGAGTCGAACCCGGGCACCGGCGCGGGAAGCGCTTGCGCACTTCCGCTTGACGGCGTGCGCACGAGCAGGATCGCATTGCGCCCCGCGAACTCCTCGGGAGCGTGCAGGAACTGGAAGTGACGCGGGTCGTCGCTCAGGCAGAGCACGGGAACGTCCGGTCCGAGCGCGTAGCCCACCTTCGCCGCGTCCATCCAGTGCGTGGTGGCCAGGAATTCGCCCTCGCGGGGCAACAGTCCGCGCGACGCAAGTGCGGGACGCAGGCCGCTCCAGTCCAGGGCTTCCAGCGAGGGGTCGCCGCGGCGGAACCAGTCCGGCCTCAGGCGCGATACCCATCCGGTGGCGACATCACTTGCCGCGAGCGACGCAAGCGCGACGAACACGACTGATGCTGCGACCACGGCTTGCCGCACGCGCCGCCGTTCCGTCGCGCCGCGCTCCTCGTAATTGGCGAGCATTTCGCCAAGCAGCGGCAGGAACAGCAGGTATCCCGGCGCAGGCCAGTGCGGCAGGCCGGGATTGCCGCCGAGCGAGACAACGGTGAACACGACCACCGGACCGATGCCGGTGCAGAACAGCAGCCAGGTCGCGGCGTCGCGTGGCCCGCGCCGCGCCGCGCGCCAGATCGCGAGCACGAGCGCTACCCAGATCCACGGCGTCAGGTAACCAGCTTGCCCAGCCAGGTTCTGCAGCAGGGCCCCGACGTGATTGCCATGCTTCGGAACCGCCCGCCCGCCCTGGAAGCGGAACGAGGCAAAGCCGTGCGACGCATTCCACGCCAGCACAGGCATCAGGAACGCAAGCGCGATCACTGCTGCCATGTACGGCTGTGGCCGCCGCAGCCACGGGCGCGACTCGCGGCGCGTGAGCAGGAACGCCAGCACGCCAAGCACGAGAAACGCGGCGTGGTACTTGGAGAGCAGCGCGACGCCAGCCGCCGCGCCCGCGACCAGCCACCAGCCCCACTCGGATCGCGGCGCATCGCGTTCGCTCCCGGTCAGCACGTGCGACAGGGCGAGCACGCAGGCCACGATGCCGAAATCGAGCGGGCCGTCAGGCAGGATCCATCCACCCGCGGCCAGGCTGAACACGGGCGCGAGGTTCAGCAGGAGCGCGGCGAACCATCCCGCGCGCTCACCGAACAGGTGCGCGGTGAGCCGGAACATCAGCCAGGTGGTGAGCGCGAAGAGAAGGATGAACGGCGCGCGCAGCAGCACGCGGTTCTCGCTGTGCGCCAGCCACGCCATGCCGTGCGCCATCCAGAACGAGAGCGGCGGGTGGTCCAGGAAGCTCAGGCTGAACCGGCGCGAGACGACGACTTCGTACGACTCGTCCACGCCCAGCCCGATCGTCGCGGCCAGGACGAGTCGTGCCGCGACGCCACCCGCGATCAGTGCCCCGACAGCGCGCCGGTGGTTGACCATGCCAGGGCCACGCCGCGTCGCGCGCCCGGCGCAGGCGCGAGGGATGCATGCG
>DASZRI010000041.1:0-21442 GCA_035549215.1 Gemmatimonadaceae bacterium
GGCTTCGGGCTCAGCGCCCGCCCTTCGGCGCCGACTCGGCGCCGCTCGATGCACCGGCGACGGAGCGCGTCTGCGTCCGGTCGAGCTCATCCAGGGCCTTCGTGAGCTCGTTGCCGTTCACCTGGATGCGCTGCAGCCGCAGGGGATTGAAGGCAGGATCGTGCGGGCTCCGTACCGGCGCGCCGGACACCTCGAGGATCGCGCTGAAGTCGTAGCTCACCGTGCGGCCCGTCTTCGGGTTCGTCCACGACCCCCTCTGCGCCAGCGCCCGGTTCTTCGGCCAGATGCCGAGCGGCAGCGCGAACGTTCGCACGCGGTAGCCCGCGACGGCGGAATCGATCGCCAGCACGCCGCGCGCAATCTGTTCCTGGACCACCGCGTCGCTGTACTTCGCCAGGTTCGCGTGCCACAGCGTGTGGTCGCAGAGCTCGAATCCCTGATCGGCCAGGAACTTCACCTTCTTCAGGCGCCACTCGCTCTTCTGTCCCTCGATGCCCTTCTCGCCAAAGAAGGCGTGTCCCGCGGCCGCACCCGGCAGAAGGCAGAACGTCGCCCGATTCCCCCAGTCGGGATGCTCGCGGTGGAACGCCAGCCAGATGCCCACCGCGCTCGTCGAGTCGATCTCGAGCTGCCCGTTCCGTTCCACGTAGCGAAACTGGCTGGGAGACGCATCGTCGAACGTGAATACCACCGGGCTCGTCCCTGGGGGGATGTCGAACTTGCCGTCCACGAGCTGCGCCACCGTGATCGGCCGGTAGCCGCGCGCGTACAGCATCTCCAGGTCCCTGCGGAAGTTCCGCCAGTCGCGTCCCCAGCGCGATTCGTGATCCGAGATCAGGTGATACTCGAGGATCGGGATGCGCCCCATGCGGTTCGGCGCGAGTCGCGCCGGCTGTTGCGACGCCTGGGCGGAGTGCGCGCGAACCGTCGGGCGCACAGGGAGTGTCACACCAGGAATGAGCGCGAGGGCCGCCAGCACCATGGGGCGGGCGCTGCGGGTTCGACGTGGATTCAACGCGAGCACCTGCGTGTAGTCCGTGTGGCCGGGGATTGTCCGATCGGAAGGCCTGCGAGTTCCCGAAGTCTAATTCCTGACGTGGAAACCCGCGACGCGCTCCGGCGTAGGAAATACATGCAGCCCCTTCGATGCCCACTGCCATGAAGCTGTTCAGCGCTGTCCGATCGCTCCGTGACCGCGTCCATTCCGGACGTCCCCACCTGCGCGCGTGGACCTGGCGCCGGTGGCTGCTGGCCTGCGGCGCCACTGCGGCGCTGTCCGGGCTGCTCGTGTTCGACGCGTGGCTCGGTACCTGCGGCTATTCGGGCTGTCCCTCTCCGGCCCAGATCCGGGCTTACCGGCCCGACGAAGGCGGCCGCATCCTCGATCGCTCCGGGCACATGATCGGCCGGCTCACCGCCGTGCGGCGGATCAACGTCCCGATCGCCCGCGTCCCGCTCGTCGTCCGTCGGGCGTTCCTTGCCACCGAGGACCGCCGCTTCTATGACCATCACGGCGTGGACTGGCGCGGCGTCGCGCGCGCCGCGTTCCGCAACGCCGCCGCACTCGGCGTGCGTGAGGGGTTCAGTACGATCGACATGCAGGTGGCGCGGAACACCTTCCTGGCCAATCGGTACGAAGGCCGCTCCTTCCGCCGCAAGCTGCTCGAGCTTCGCTATGCCGGGCTCCTGGAAGACGCGCTCACGAAGGACCAGATCCTCGAGCTCTACCTCAACGCCATCTACCTGGGCAACGGCGTCTACGGCGTGGAGGCGGCGAGTCGCGACCTGTTCGGCAAGCACGTAAGCGAGCTCACGCTGGCCGAGGCGGCGATGCTCGCCGCGCTTCCCAAGGGACCGTCGGCCTACACGCCGCGCCACGACGAGGACCGTGCGATGGCGCGCCGCAACCTCGTGCTCGAGCTCATGGCCGACCAGCACTACATCTCGCGCTCGGCGGCGCGTGCCGCCGAGGACGAGCCGCTGGAGCTGGCGGACGAGGGATGGCACGCGGACCAGCGCGATGCTTCGTCCGCCCTCGACGTCGTGCGCGCCGCCGTGGATTCAATGGTGCCGCCCGCGCAGCGGAGCGGCGACCTGACGGTGCGCACGACGCTGGATGCCCATCTCCAGCGCGTCGCGGAGCGGGTGATCGAACGCCAGGCGAAGGCGATCGACGACGAAGCATCGGCCACGCTCGACGGCGGCCCATCCGATCCCGTGCAGGGCGCATTCGTCGCACTCGATGCGGCCACGGGAGACCTGCGCGCGATCGTCGGCGGACGCGATCCGCAGCGCGGAGGGTTCAACCGTGCCCTCAATGCGCATCGCCAGCCGGGCTCGGCATTCAAGCCGTTTGTCTATGCCGCGGCGATGAGCGCCGGCCTGTCCCCGGCCTCGATGGTGGACGATGCGCCCGTGGACCTGGACGTCGGCGGGCGCATCTGGCGCCCTGCGAACTACAGCAATGAGTACCAGGGCCCGGTCACTTTCCGCCGCGCGCTCATGATCTCGTCGAACGCTGCGGCCGTGCGGGTGAGTCACGGCGTTGGCGAGCGCAACGTCATCGCGGCGGCACGGCGCAATGGAATCACCAGCCCGCTGCGCGCGGTGCCGGCCATCGCGCTCGGCGCCCTGGAAGTGACGCCGCTGGAACTCGTCGCTGCCTACGCCCCGTTCGCCAACGGCGGGATGCGCGTCACTCCGCGCGTCGTCACCGAGATCGACGCCACTGACGGCGCCGTGCTTTGGCGCGGGCACGTTGAGCGCACGCCCGCGATGAGCCCGCAGGATGCCTACGAGATCACGTCCATGCTGCGCGGCGTCGTGGATTACGGCACGGGGCGCGCCGTGCGGAGCATCGGGGTCGCCGGTCCCGTTGCCGGCAAGACGGGCACGACGAACGACGGGGCCGACGCGTGGTTCGTCGGCTACACGCCCACGCTCGTAGCGGGCGTGTGGTTCGGGCATGATACGCCGCGCCCCATCGTCCAGAATGCGACGGGGGGACGGCTCGCGGCGCCGGCATGGGCGGAGATCGTGCGCGGCGGTTGGCACGAACCCGCCGGGTCGGGCTGGCAGCCACCGCAGGGGATGGTGGCCGCCGTGATCGATCCCGAGTCCGGGCAGCTCGCAGGGCCGTGGTGCCCCGCCCGGCAGCGGGAGTGGTTCAAGCCCGGCGCTGCGCCAACGGACACGTGCACCATGCACGCGGCCCCGATGATGCCGAGCATGGCGGACAACGCCGCGGACTTCGCGCGCGCGCTGGTGCGCGGGCTGCGACGCATCATCCGCTTCTAGGAATTCGAACGGCCTCGGCGATGCTCTGCCGAGGCCGTTCAGGGTAGGGGCTGTCTCACTCACTCAGACGCTTGCGCGTCCCCCCTCGATCACAGCACGCCTACCCACTTGCTCTTATCCCCCACAAAGCCCGGAAAGATCCGCTCGAACTCCGTGGCTCCGAGATGCTTCCCTACCACTTCCGAGAACACGCTCCGGAAGTCCGTCGTCAGCGCCAGGTCGCGACCCTCGTTGAGCTGCTCGGGCTCGAGCCCCGGCCACCGCCCATGGACCTTGTGGCCCTGCACCTGCCCGCCGATCACGAACATCGTGCTCGCGTGGCCGTGGTCTGTTCCGCCGTTCCCATTCTGCCGGGCGGTGCGCCCGAACTCCGACATCGTCAGGATGGCGACATCTTCCATTCTATCCCCGAGATCGGCCACAAGTGCCGCGATGGACGCTGAGAATTCATCAAGACGCTGCGCGAGCTGGCCCGTGGACGAGCCCTGGTTGACGTGCGTGTCCCAGCCGCCGATGTCCGCGAAGGCGATCTCGAGCCCGACGTTCGCCTTGATGAGCTGCGCGATCTGCCTGAGGTGCTGCCCGAACGGCGTCCTGGGATACTCGGCGCCGTTCTGCGGCTGGTACTGCTGCGGGTTGGCCGACTTCAGGAACTTGATGGCCTCGAACATGTCGTTGCCCGCGGCATGCACGACGTCCGACGAGCCCGTCATGTACAGCGCCTCGATCTCCGCCGCCTCGTTGCTGTTCGTGCGGATCGTGAACTCGTCCAGGTTGTTCATCGCGACGACGGGCGACGTGCCCTCCAGGATGCGCGGGGTCTGTGGCGTCATGGACACCGCGCGGAACGGCGTGACCTGGCACTCGGCGCACGTGCCGCGCGCCGCCAGGTAGCGGTTGAGCCATCCGTCGGGCGTGCCCTTGTTGTCGGGCGTGCCGCTCTCCATGTAGTCCTGAGCGTCGAAGTGCGAGCGCGTGTTGCTCGGGCTGCCCACCGCGTGCACCGCCGTCAGCAGCCCGCGGTCCCACAGCGGCTTGAACGGGGCCAGCGATGGGTGCAGCCCGAAGAATCCGTCGAGGTCGATCGCCGCACCGGGCGTGCCGCGCGTCGGCTGCGGGATCGCGATCGTCGGCCGCATGCGATAGTAGGCCTGCTCCCCGAACGGCACGACGACATTGAGTGCGTCCGCTGCTCCGCGCTGGAAGATGCAGATCAGCGTCTTGCCCTTCTGCGCACGCGGGAGCCCGGCGGCGAATACGCTGCGCCGCAGGAAGCTCGGCGAAAGCCCCATCGTCACGAGCGCAAGCGCGCCCGACTTCACGAACACCCGTCGATTCATCGTCCCGTCCTCCCGCTATCGCCGCTGGAATTCCGGTGCGCCGAGCGCGAGCCCGACCACCTGCTGCAGCCCCGGCATCCCATTCGACGGCGTGAACATCGGGGCGTTAGTGGCTGAATCGCTTTGTGCTTTCTTGAGCAACGGGTTCTCTCCCGTCATGAGCACGTTGCGCGTGACCTGCGACACCTCGCCACCCAAGATGGCCTTCACCACGCCGTCCACTTGCTCCTCGTGCGACGCGGTGCGCAGCGTCGTCGCGTACGGCCAGTTGCGGAATGGCGCACCGGGCACGCCGCCATTGGCGAGCTGCACGCCGAAGTTGATGCGGTTCAGGATCGCGCCGGTGTTCATCCACGCGTCGCCGCGATCGGGCCAGCCGTCGGGCGTGAGGCGGCCGAAAGTCTGCTGGCCGAGCCGCTGGACGATGCCGGCCACGCGCGGCGTCGGGTCGGGCTGCGCATTCATCGCGCGCAGCGCGCTGGCCACGAGCTCGAATGGCGTCTTCACCTTGGCGCGATACGCGGCGCGGCTGAAGAACTCCGGCGACGTCACGATCGTCCGCACCACCTCGCGGATGTCGCCGTCGGTGCGGAGGAACGTCTGTGCGGCGCGCTCCACGAGCGCGGGCGGCGCGCTGTCACTCACGAAACGGACCACCAGCTTCTTCGCGATGAAGTGCGCCGTCGAGGGATGGTGCGCCAGGATGTCGAGCACTTCCTCGCCGTCCTCCTCGCCGCGGCCGGCCGGGATCTCATGTCCAAGCACGTACTTCGTGTCCGCATCGTGCATCTGCGGACGGAACACGAACGTGCCATTCCGCTGGTCGATCGTCCACCCGGTCAGGCACCGCGCGACCTCGATCACGTCGTGCTGCGTGTAGCCGCCATCCACGCCCAGCGTGTGCAGCTCCATCAGCTCGCGCGCGTAGTTCTCGTTCAGCCCGCGCCCGCGTCGCGCCGCCTGCTGCTGCAGCACCCGCTCGCGCTGTTCCGGCGGCAGGTCCTGCATGCTGGGCGGCAGGCGGTTCGCGTTCGGGTTGGGCCGCGCCAGCGGGTTGGGGAACCGCACCCCGCGCTGTGGTGCGCGTGCCACGCGATTGCGGTTCTGCACCGCTGCCAGGGTTGCGTGCGTGCTGTCCGCCTGGCTCTCCCAGTTGTCCAGGTAGTAGAGCATCGCCGGGCTGTGCGCCACCGCGCCCAGGAGGTCGCGGAACTTGCCCAGGGCATGCGGGCGGATCACGTCGCGGTCGTACGCGTTCAGGTACAGGCGCGTCTGCGCCTTGGCGACGTACACGCTGAAGTGGTTCTCCCAGAAGTCCACCATCACTTCCTGCAGCTGGCGGTCGCTGATGACGGCGCGCGCCATCTTGGCGGAGACGAGCTCGTTGACCGGTTCCTGCACGCGGCGCTGCAGGTCGCGGAGCTGCGGATCGTCCTGCAGGGCCGCTTTCCGCACGTCGCGCTTCGACGCCGTGTCGCCGTCGTTCCTGAGCTTGAGCTGCTCCCGGCGGCGCGCTTCCTGCGCGTCGCGCGACGCCACCACCATGTCGCTCGTCGGCGTGTCGAGGGCCGGATAGTCGGCCGCGATCACCGAGTCGGCGGCGTGGTCGTCAATCCGCTCCGGCGTGAGCTGCAGCGCGATCCAGTTGTCCACGCCCATCGCGCGCACCTTTTCCACGTCCCCCGGGCGCGGTCCGTAGCCCAGCCGGTTCAGGACCTGGAGCACTTGCTGGTCCGGGAGCTGCTCGCGCGGGGTCGTGGGCGGAACGACGATCAGCGGAGCCGGAGACTCGGTGGCGGATGCCACTGCGGACGGGGCCTGCGTGCACCCGCCGGCACTCAACGCCGCCGCGCCCCACACCAGAACCGCGTCACGAATCCGCATCATCTCCCCCACTGGAAGTCGCACCGTCCATCGATGAGACGGGCGGGCAGCCTTCTCGTTAACTCGTCCACCATTCCTGGAAAGACTCGCGCTTGCGACCGCGCGTTGGACGACGTACGGTTCTGCATGACGCCGGGGCCCCACTGTGCGGTACATCACCGACCAGCCCGGCTCCCTTTCCGTCACACGCAGGCATGGACGAGCTCCTGAACACCGTTTCGGCGACGATTGCTGAGACGACGGCCGCGGCGCGACCAGTCTCACTGGTCGCGATCGAGCTCGACCGCCTCGACGCATTGCGTTCCACGCTGGGCTCCCCGAATGCGGACGAGCTGTGCGAGCAGGTCGCACACATCCTGCAGCGCATCCTCCGGACCGGCGACTACGTCACGCGCATCTCCGAAGGTGAGCTGCTCGCCGTCCTCGTCGGCGCGGGCAGCGCCGACGCGCGCTCCGTTGCGCAGCGCATCAGTGCGGCCGTGCGCGGGCACCCGTTCGCGTGGCGTGGCGGCGTACGCAACTCCGAGGGCGCAGCCCGCGTCACCGTGAGCGCCGGCGTTGCCGCGGCGCCGGAGCTTGGCGTGGATCCGGGCTCGCTCGTGGACGCGGCCCGTCGCGCGCGCGCCGCCGTGGTGCAGCGTGGCGGCGACGGTGTCGCGGTGGCTGCCGCGGCCGGTGCCGATGTCCCGCCGGCGATTCCCGACCTCGGCCGGTTTGCGGGACGCGTGGACGAACGCCGCGCCCTGCTCCGCGCGCTTGAAGAGGCATCACAGGGACAGCCGCGCATCGTGTCGATCGTCGGCGAAGCGGGCAGCGGCACGCTCACCCTGGCGCGGCAGCTCGAGCCCGAGGTGCGGATCCTCGGGGGTTCGCTGGTCGCCGGACGCAGCGTGGACAGCGCCGTGCGCGTGCCGTACGGCCCATGGCGCGGCGTCTTCAGTGCGATGCGACGGCTGGCTGCGCCCCCCGGCGAGGCATGGCGCGAACTTCCCAAGCTCGTGCCCGATATCGCCGGCGGCGCGCCGTCCACGGCCGGCACCAAGTACCGCCTGCTCGAGGAGATCTCGGGCTACCTGCGCGGCGCTGCGCGCCAGTGGCCGCTGGTGGTCGTGCTGGATGAGATGCAGTGGGCCGACGAGGACTCGTGGGATGCCCTCGCCTACCTCGTGGAGCAGTTGACGGACGAGCGCCTGCTCATCTGCCTGACGATGCGCAGCGGCGCCGAATTCGCGGCGGCCATCGAGCGCCGTGCGGCGGTTGCCGCACGGCCCGGCTATCAGGAGATCGCGCTGTCGCGCCTCACGCGCGATGAAGTGAAGCGCTGGCTCGAGGCGGCACTCGACCATCAGGAAGTGGGGCGCGAGCTGCTGGCGTTCCTGTATCGGCACACCGAGGGCAACCCCTTCCTGCTCACGCAGCTCGTGCGGTGCCTGGTGGACGAGGGTGCGCTGTGGCACAGCGGCCAGCGGTGGGAATGGAAGGCCGTGTCGGAGCTGCGCATCCCGCCGGGCATGGACGGCATCGTCACGCGCAGGATCGCGCACCTGCCGGAGAGCACGCAGGCGGTGCTCGCCACGGCGGCGGTGCTCGGGCGCGACTTCGATGTGCCGCTCCTGGCGGCGGCCGGGGCGGGAAGCCCCGCGGTCGTGCAGCTCGCCGTGGACGAGGCGCTCGCCGCCGGGATCCTGGTGCCCACGTTCGAGCGACGGCGCAAGGCGTTCGCACTCACGCACGAGTCCATCTCGAACGTGCTCGTGCGCGGCATGCCGTCAGAGCGCGTACGCCACCTGCACCGCCAATGGGCGCAGGCGCTGCAGGAGCGGCAGGAAGGAAGCGCGGCCGAAGTCGCACTGCACTTCGACGCTGCCGGCGCCGCAGAATCAGCGTACCAGGCGGCCCTCGATGCAGCAACGGACGCCGAGAGCGTGTACGCATACAACGCGGCGCAGGCCTACCTGCAGATGGCGACGCGCAACGCCACGTGGCCGGGCGAGCTGGCCGAGTCGCGCGTGCGCATGGCCCAGATCGCCGACGTGCTCGGGCGCTATGACGAGGAGGAGGAGCTCTGCGACCTGGCCATCGAGTGGTACGCGTCGCAGGGCGATCGTGACCGCACGCTCATGCTGCGCCGCATGCGCGAGCGTGCGCGCAAGGAACTCGGCCAGCCCGCGCGCCACTCCTTCACCGCGCTGCTCGCCCTGGACGACGAGGCGGCCGCGGTGGGCAATGACCGGGAGCGCGTGGCGATCCTGACCCTGCTCTCGCAGACGCACAGCCGGTTGGGCGAGGCGCGTGAGGCCGAGCGCCTGGCCGCCGAGTGCGTGCGCATGGCCGAGAACCTGGACGACCCCGCGCTGCTCGCCGAGGCACTCAACCGCCTGGCGGTGACCGTGATCTCGGAGACCCCGGATCAGGCGAAGGCGTACTACGAGCGCGCGCTGGAGCTGTTCGCCCGGGTAGGCGACGTGCGCGGACAGGCACGCTGCCACAACAACATCGGGATCATCGCCCAGCGGCTCAGCGATATCGAGTCAGCAAGACAGTCATTTGATCGCGCCATCGCACTCACGCGCGCCGCGGGGATCGTGGATCTGTGGGGAACGGCTGCGCTCAACCTCGGCGTGCTCTACGAGTGGCTGGGAGACTACGAGCGCGCCCTCGCCACCTTTGGCGACGCGCTGAACCTGGTTGCTCGCGTAAAGAACAGCGAGCTGCAGCTCATCGCGCTGCTGAACATGGCGCACGTGGAGCGCGAGCGCGGCGAATACGCCTCGGGGGCGCAGCTCTACGACTCCACCGCGGCGCTGGCCCAGCGCATCGGCCAGGCGGAGGTGGAAATCAGCGCCCGCGCCGGGGAGGGCCTCTGCCTGCTGGCCCTGCAAAAGGCAGACGAGGCGCGGCGCCCGCTGGCGGAAGCAGAGAGCCGGATGGCGGGGCGCACCGAGTGGTTCCAGGGGCGCGAGCTGGTGGACGCGCTGCGTGTGCTCATGGCCGCGGCGGAGGGTCGCGCCACGGATGCGCTGCAGGCATTCGAAACGGCCCGCGGCCTGGCCGATTCGGCAGACGCGTACCGCGCGGCCTGGCTCACCGCCGTGTGCGCGGAGCCGTTGTTCGCGATCGATCAGGGCATCGTGCGCGCGGCCGTCGAACGGTATGCGTCCCGGGTGGACGCGCTGGGGTTCGAGGCGCTGCGGAGCCGCTACGAGCGCCTTCAGCATCGAGTGTGACATAAGTCACAAGATTCACGTCGCTCTGGCGTGAATGCCCCAGAACGCCATAAGTTTGACGGTCCCCTGCTGGCGTCCCGGCGCTTGAGTGCGCCGGAGACGGGTTGGGCGGCATCCTACTTATTGAAAGGACAGGGCCTCATGCGCCGTACATTCTCGCTCCTGGGCGTTGCCGCGCTCGCGGTCGCTGCCAGCTGCGGTGACAACTCGACGGCGCCGGCCACCGTGCCGGCGGCGACAGGCCCGGCCGCTTCGGCGGACCGCGGCCGGTCCAACGTGCAGAAGGTCGAGTTCAACATCTCGCCGCGGGGTGGGGAGTACACCGTCGGTCCGTACGTGCTGATCTTCCCCGATCACTCGGTCTGTGATCCGCGCACTTCGGGCTATGGCCCCGACTACTGGAACGTGCCGTGTGCAACGCTGGACCGCCCGTTCCATATCCAGGCGACGGTGGGCACCGTGAACGGCCGGTCGTACGTCGATTTCGGGCCGGACATTCGCTTCTCGCCCGACAAGTGGGTCACGATCCACACCTATCGCGCGGCGCTTCGCGGCGCGACCGGTCCGCTCGGGCGGTTCGCAATCTGGTTTGCGGACGCGCCGGATGCCCAGGTGTCTGACGAGGCCCTGACGGACCCGACGCTGATCACGCACCTCAACCTGCAGACGGGCTGGTCCTGGCGCCGCATCAAGCACTTCACAGGCTATCAGGTGCTGTCCGGCCTGGTGACGGACTGCACGCCGTACGTGGACCCTGACTGCCTGCCGCTTGGCTCGGTGACGACTGACGGCTTCCAGTGATAGTGACGCGTTCGTGACCCTGGTCACGCCAAGGGCCTCGCGAAAGCGAGGCCCTTTCTTTTCGACGTGACGCCGCACGCGTTGCACGAGTTGTGCTATCAAGATTTGCCGTTCGGACGGGAACGATTTCCCGGCGGACGTGTTCGTACCGATGAGCACCCGGTCGTCGTCGAAGGCACGTGAAACTTCGGGCGTGAAGTGCTCGTTGGAGGGAGCAAGGCGATGGGATCAACGGTTCTCAACCTGGAGGGGCTCATGGATGTTCTCGTGATGCTCGAGGAGAACCCCGACCAGTCGCCGGTGCTCGCGCACGTGAACTCCGTGCCCGCCCCGCTCGATCTCGAGCGGCCGTCGCGGGATGTGGTGACGCTTTATGGCGATCCCAGTACGGAATCCGTGGCGTTGGCGTTGGCGGCAGCGGTGGCGTCCCACCGCTCGGGGGAAGGGGAAGGCAATCTGGAGGCCATTCGCCACTTGGGCGTCTGGGCCGAGCGCGGTGCCGTGGGAGACGCGGCCTGGCGCGACAGCAGTGGGCAGCTGGTCACGCGCGACCTCGAGATTCCGCTCGAGATCCTGCACGAGACGGCTACGCAGCTCATGAGTGAGTGCGGGCAGATCATCCGCCGGTTGGTTGCGGGGCTCTCCATGCCGGACTGGCCCGAAGGCGCCCGGCGCGCAATCACGGTCTCGATCGGGCCGGTGGTCGGGCTCACGGCCCCGGTGTTCAAGCCGCTGGAGTCCATGGTCGAACGGTGGCGCGAGGCCGATGCACTCGCCTTTGATTATGAGGGAGACTAGTCACGACACCTGACACGTTCGCGAAGGACCGCAACGGGGGGCGCCACGGCGCCCCCCGTTGCCGTTTTCCCCCACGCCGGCGTCCGACCTTCCCCATCTTGACGAACCCTTGGCGCCCGGCCACGCTATCGGTACAACCGAGGGACGTGAAATGCGAGAGTATCGGGGACCCGAAATCCGGAACATCGCGGTGGTGGGACACGGGGCGAGCGGCAAGACCAGCCTGGTCGATGCGCTCGCCTTCGTGTCTGGTTCGAGCAAGCGGCATGGCTCGGTGAAGGACGGCACTGCACTGACCGACACGACGCCGGAAGAGGTCGAGCGGAAGTACTCCATCAGCGTCGGCTGCGCCGTGGCCGAGTGGATGGACACCAAGATCAACCTGCTGGACACGCCTGGGTACCTGGACTTCCAGGGAGACGCGATCGCCGGCCTCGCCGCGGCCGACGGCGCCCTCTGCGTCATCAGCGCCACCGCCGGGGTGGAGGTGGGCACGGAGCGCATGTTCCAGGAAGCCGTCGCGCGCCGCGATCCGGTGCTGTTCGTCGCCTCCATGATGGACAAGGAGCACGCCAGCTTCGACACCGTGTACGAGCAGGTCCGCGCCCGGCTCACCGCCAAGGTGATCCCGGTCGAGGTCCCGATCGGCGAGGGTGCCGAGTTCCACGGGATCATCAACCTGTTCTCGCGCAAGGCGCACCTGTACAAGCGCGGCGTGAAGGGCGGAAGCTACGACGAGGTGGACATCACCCCCGAGCTGCAGCCGGTGTTCGACCGCTACTACCAGCAGCTCATCGAGACCATCGCCGCCACGGACGACTCGCTGCTCGAGCGGTACCTCGAGGGCGGTGAGATCGCGCGCGAGGACGCGATCGCGGCGATGAAGGCGGCGATGAAGCGCATGGAGCTCTTCCCGCTGTTCTGCGTGTCGAGCGAGCTGAACTACGGGACGCAGGCCGTCCTCACCACGATCGTCGAGCTCATGCCCAATGCGTGGGAGATGGAGGAGGTCCACGCATTCCGGGGCGCCGAGGGCGACCAGACGGTGGAGGTGCACGCCAATGACGATGCGCCGTTCGCGGCGCTCGTGTTCAAGACGACCGCCGAGCCGCACGTCGGCGACGTGTCGTTCTTCCGCGTCTTCTCGGGCATGGTCGAGACGGGCGCGGAGGTGTTCAATGCGACGCGTGACGGCGCGGAGAAGATGAACCACGTCTCGGTGGCGCAGGGCAAGGACCGCATCGAGGTGCCGCGCCTGCATGCCGGCGACATCGGCTGCGTCGCCAAGCTGCGCAACACGCACACCAACGACACGCTCTCCACGCGCCAGCACCCGGTGCGCCTGCCGCAGGTCGTGTTCCCCGAGGGGACGCTGCAGATGGCCGTGCACGCCACGGCCCGCGCCGACGAGGAGAAGGTCCAGGCCGGGCTGCATCGGCTGCACGACGAGGACCCGACCTTCGAGATGCACTACAACCCGGAGACGCACGAGACGATCGTGTCCGGGATGGGCGAGCGGCACCTCGAGGTCACGATGGCCAAGCTCCGGCGGAAGTACGGTGTCACTGCGGAGCTCACCAAGCCCAGGATCGCGTACCGCGAGACCCTTCGCGGCAAGGGGGAAGGGCAGGGGCGCCACAAGAAGCAGAGTGGCGGCCGCGGGCAGTTCGGCGACTGCTGGGTCCGCTTCGCGCCGATGCCGCGCGGCAGCGGCTACCAGTTCGTGGACCAGATCGTCGGCGGTGCGATCCCGAGCAAGTTCATCCCGGCGGTGGACAAGGGGATCCAGGAAGCGGCTGTACGAGGCGTCCTCGCCGGCTACCCACTGGTGGACTTCCGCGTCGAGCTGTACGATGGCTCGTTCCACACCGTGGACTCGAACGAGATGTCGTTCAAGATGGCGGGCATCCTCGCGTTCAAGGCGGTGGCGCCCAAGTGCAAGCCGGTGCTGCTCGAGCCGCTGGACGAGCTGGAGATCCTCACCCCCGACGACTACATGGGTGATGTCCTCGGCGACCTGTCATCGCGCCGCGGGCACATCCTGGGGACGGACGCGGTGGGGCAGCACACCCGCGTGCGGGCAGTGGTGCCGCAGGCGGAGCTCCACATGTACGCCAGCGCGCTGCAATCCATGACGCAGGGCCGGGCCATCTTCTCGCGACGGTTCCACGGGTACGAGGAGATGCCAGCCGATGCGGCGCAGCGCGTCATCGCCGAAGCGGTCCGCGAGCCCGAGGAAGCCGCGGCCCACGCCTGATCACCCCTTCACCCCTCGACCCCGGAGTTCCATGCGACTGCTGACCCCGATCCGCGTGATGGCCCTGGCCCTGCTCGTTGCCGCCTGCGGCGGTTCCCCTGCATCCGGCGCGCCCGAGCCGAAGCGCGACCAGAACGTGATCACGCTCGATGAGCTCTCGCAGGAGACGACGAGCAATGTGTTCGAGGCCATCCAGCACCTGCGTCCGCAGATGCTGCGCGTGCGGGGCGGCGCGGGCAGCGCGTCGCTGTCGGGCAACTCCAGCTACCAGATCCAGGTGTACCTGGGCGGCGCGAAGATCGGCACGCTCGACGCGCTGCGCGACATCTCCGTGTCCACGGTGCGGGAGATCCGCTACCTGGATGCCGCGGAGGCCACCCAGCGGTACGGCACCGGCAACTCGGGCGGCGCGATCGTGCTCACGCCGAGGTAGCCGGCGTCAGTCGGATCCCGTGCGGCGGCGCGGGCGTGCGGCCTTCCGCCCGCGCTTCTTGGCGACCTGGATCGGCACGACTCCCGGGTCGCCCTGCGCGGCGGCGGCGCCCGTCGCCGCGGGCTGGCGCGGCTGCTTGTACGTGAACCGCTTCCCTTCGTAGTTGCGGAAGATCACCTCGTCGTCGGTGATCTTTTCCACGTACTCGGGCAGGAGCGGCACCTTGCCGCCGCCGCCCGGCGCGTCGATGCAGAAGTGGGGCACCGCAAGCCCTGACGTCCAGCCGCGCAGCGCCTTCACGATCTCCAGTCCGGTCTCGACGGTCGTGCGGAAGTGCTCGCCCCCCGCGACCTGGTCGGCCATGTACAGGTAGTACGGCCGCACGCGGGCCTTCAGGAGCTTCTGCATCAGCTCCTTGATCACCTCCGGGGTGTCGTTCACGCCGCGCAGGATCACCGTCTGGCAGCCGAGGGGCACGCCGGCATCCGCCAGGCGCCCGAGCGCCGCCACGGTGGCCGGCGTCAATTCCGCGGGATGGTTGAAGTGCGTGTTCATGTAGATGGGATGGTACTTCTTCACCATCTCGCAGAACTCGGGCGTGATCCGCTCCGGCAGGTGCGACGTGATGCGGCTCCCGATGCGGATGATCTCGACGTGCGGGATCTCGCGCAGCCGCTGGAAGATGTACTCGAGCCGGCGGTCGGACAGCATCATCGGGTCGCCGCCGCTCAGGATGACGTCACGCACCTCGGGGTGCGCGCGGATGTACTCGAACGCCGAGTCGTACTGGTTGAGCGGGATCTTCTCGGGGTCGCCCACCTTGCGGCGCCGGGTGCAGAAGCGGCAGTACGTCGCGCAGACGGGGCTCACCAGGAACAGCACGCGGTCCGGGTAGCGGTGCGTGATGTTGGGAACTGGCGAGTCGCCGTCCTCGTCGAGCGAGTCGATGACGCCGTCCCTGACGTCGAGTTCCTGCACCGAGGGCACGTACTGGTTCCACATCGGGTCGCCGACTTCCCGGATGCTCTCGAGTGCCGCGGGGGTGAGGCGGACCTGGAAGTTGTCGAACGCCGGCTTGAGCGCCTCGACGTCGATGGCGTCGCGGCCGAAGCGGTCGGCGAGCTTGTCGAGCGTGTCCGCGCTCTGGTGCAGGATCTGCTGCCAGTCACTCATGGCGATGCGGCTCGGTGAGCCCCGGTGAAGGACGACGTGCCCCCAACCTGCCTGACGTACACCACCCGGTCATCGGCCGGGGCGTAGAAGTCGGGCAGGCGCGCGGCTTCCACGAATCGGTTCCTGAGGTACATCCGGCGTGCCGCGTCGTACGGGGCGCGGCCCGACGTCTCTACCACCACCAGTCGGGCGCCGCGGTCACGCAGCGCGCGGTCCATCGCGTCCAGCAGCGCCGTGCCGATCCCGCGCGCCTGCTGTGCCGGGTGCACCGCCAGCCAGTAGACGTCGTACGTTCCGTCGGTGCCCGGCGTTGGACCATGGCACGCGTAGCCGGCGAGCGTGCCGTCGTCCGTGAATGCGCCGATGAGCTCGTAGTCCGCACTGCTGCCCGCAGGCGCCGCGACGCCGGCGTCGAACACCTCGAGCGCGACCGCGACCTCCTCGTCGCGAAAGGCGCCCGTGGCCCGCACGATCTCCTCCACGCGCGCGCGGTGCGACGCCGTCAATCCACCCACGTGCACCATGGCGGCGGTCAGCTCCCCGTCTGGCCGAACAGGTCCAGCTCGGGACCGCCGCCCGCGTCGTGCATTCCCGACAGCCGGTACGCGATCGCCCAGCGCTGGTCGGCGTCGGCCGCGTGGTCCCGGCGCGCGAGCCCCTGCTCGCACACGGCGCGGATGAGCGCCGGATAGTTCATCCCGGCCGCGCCCGCCATGCGCGCCAGCCCGGCGTCGGGCGCGATGTCCGGGTTCGCGTTCACCTCGAGGATCCACGGCTTGCCATGGGCGTCGATGCGCATGTCCACGCGGCCATACCCCTCGCCGCCCACGGCGCGCCAGGCGGCGAGCGCCACGCGGCGCACCTCGCGCGCGAGTGCGGCAGGCAGGTCGGCGGGGCACCGCGGCATGGTGCCCACGTCCTCATCGCTGCCGGCGGCCCACTTGGAGCGATAGGTCACGATCCGCCACATGGTGCGCGGCAGCTTGCCGAAGTCGATCTCCGCAATCGGCAGCGCCTGGTCGCCCACGATGCCGACGTTCACCTCGCGTCCATCCACGAACTGCTGGACGAGCACCTCGTCCCATCGCTCCAGCATCGCCGTCAGGCGATCGGAGAGCGCGCGCCGGGTGCGCACGACCGATTCCTGCGCGATCCCGATGGATGCGTCCTCCGCCGCCGGCTTGCAGATGGCCGGGAAACCGATCGAGCGCAGCGCGTCGCCGCGGCGGAAGGTCGTGAACGCGGGCACCGGAAGCCCGGCGCCCTGCAGCAGCGCGTTCACCACCGGCTTGCGCAGGCACAGCGAGGTCGTATAGCTCGAGCTCCCGGTGTACGGGACGCCGAACAGCTCCAGGACGGCGATGACGGAGGGTTCCAGCGCCGCGACCCCGTTGATGCCCTCGCACATGTTGAACACGAGGTCGAACCGCCCGCGCCGCACGCGCTCGATCCAGCGGCCGTCGGGATGGACCGGGACGCGCACCACGGCGTTGCCCTCGGCCGCCAGCGCCTGCTCGATGGCCTCGACCGTGTCGAGGATCAGCAAGTCGGCGTACTGCGCCAGGGCCGATGCGCCGTCAAAGAGGATCCCGACCTTCATGACGCCACCGCGCGGGACAGTGGCACGCGCTGCCGCTCCGCCGCGTGCACGAGGCACGCCTGGATGAGCTCGTCGTAGGTCATCCCCGCCGCGCGCGCGGCCTTGGGCAGGCCGGAATTCTCGGCGGGATCCGGCAGGATGCCGGGCAGCGGGTTGATCTCGATCACGTGCGGCCTGCCGGCGGCATCCAGCCGCACGTCGATGCGCGACCAGTCGCGGCAGCCAAGCGCACGATAGGCGCGCAGGGCAACGTCCTCGATGGCGCGCTGCAGCTCGGGGGACACCTGCGCCGGGCACTCGAAGATCTCCAGCGGCCGATCGCGCGTGTCCCAGACCCACTTGGCCTCATACCCGTACACCGGCACCGCGCCCGGCGGCAGCGCGTCGAACCGCATCCCCACGAGCGGCAGCACCTGCGCCGCGTTGCCGTTCCCCAGCACGCCGCAGGTGAACTCGGCGCCGGGCAGGAACTCTTCCACGAGCACGGGCTGGTCGTAGAGCTCCATCAGTTCCCGTGCGCGCGCCATGAGCTCGTCGCGGTCCCGCACGAGGTTCCGCTCGGTGATCCCCTTGGACGAGCCCTCCTGCACCGGCTTCACGAACAGCGGAAAGCGCACGGGGGCAGGCGGGATGACGTCGCTGCACCGGCCGCCGCGCGGCGCGAGCGCCGCGACGAGCGTGTCGAGTTCGGTGCGCGACTCCACGAGCACGAACGGGGCGGTCGCGATACCATGCGCCGCAAGCATCTGCTTGGTGCGCGCCTTGTGCAGGCAAAGCGAGAGCGTGAACGGGTCGCTGCCCGAGTACGGGATGCCCAGGAACTCGCAGATGGCCGGGACGTGGGCCTCGCGGTTCGGCCCGACGAGTCCCTCGGCGATGTTGAAGACGATGTCGGGGCGCGCGCGGCGCAGCCGCTCGGGAAAGTCCTCGGTGGCCTCGAGGCGGATCACGTCGCCGAGCCCGGAGAGCGCCGCAGCCACGGCGTCGATCGTCTCGGCCGAATCCCACTCGGCGTAGGCGTCCACGCCCAGGTCGGCGGCGAGCGCCGCAGGGGTGTCAGGCTTCTGGTTGTACGCGAACCCGATGCGCGTCATCCGGTCTCGTGAGGACGGGCAATTATAGGCGCCGGAAAAATTCCCGGCAATGAAAAAGTGCGGGCGGCCATGGGCCGCCCGCTGCTAGACCTTGTGGTAGGCGATGCGCGCCGCTTCGTGCCGGTCGTCGGCCGTATAGATCTCGAAGTCCGAGAAGAAGCCGGGCGCCTCGCGCTGCAGCACGCGCAGCACGGCAAGCGCCATGCGCCGGATCTCGAGCTCGGCGCCCTCGCTCGAGCGCAGCTCCAGCATCGTGCGCCAGGCGCGGACGTTGCCCGTGACGACGATCTTGGTCTCGGTGGAGTTCGGGAGCACGCCGCGGGCCGCCTCGCGCGCCATCTTGCGGCGGTGGACCTTGTCGGCCACCCACCCGTACCGCTGCATGAGCTGCTCCACCAGGGCGACGTACGTCTGCTGGGCAGCGTCGATCTGCGCGCGCCAGGCGGCCTCCAGCGCGGCGTCGCCGATGATCGCCGGCGGAACCACGAAGGCCGCGTGCGACTCGTCCACGTACCGCTGCGAGAGCTGCGAGTAGGCGAACCCCGCGCGGTGGCGCACCAGCTCGTGCGTCAGCGAGCGCGAGACGCCCTCGAGCAGCAGGGAGTAGTTGGCGTGCTCGAGCACGCTCCCGTGCCCCTGCTTCTTGATGTTCTCCAGGTATTCGCGCGTGTCGCGTCCCGCCGGGTTGTGCTGGCTCATGTAGCAGAGCCGGCCCGCAAACTCCGCCAGGCGCTCGCCATCGGTGCTCTCACCCTTCCACTGGACCGGCAGGTGCGCGGGCTCGGTGAACACGGGGCGCGCGAGCAGCGTCACGCGGGGCTCGTAGAACAGCTCGGGGCTCGAAGTGGCCATGGCAGGAAGCGAGCGGAAGGAAGTGGGCGGGAAGGGGGCGCGGGGCGCGTTCCCTCGCCTTCAAATCAAGAACCGCCGGGCGAGTCCAGCAAGGCGAGGCGGTACGTCGCGTAGGCCCGGTCGCGCTCGACCGTGGCCAGTGCGCGGGCCGCCGCAGGCGGGAGTGCGGGGAGTGCGGGGTCATACTTCACCTCACCCACCGGCTGCTCACCCGGGAGCGGCACCTTCACCCCGGGGTTGAGCACGCCGAGCGGGTCGAAGCAGGACTTCACGAGGGCGAACCGTTCGCGGACGGCGTCGCTCCAGACCGCATGCAGCAGCGGCGTGCGGAGGCGGCCGTCGCCGTGCTCGCCCGCCAGCGTGCCGCCCAGCGACGCGGTCAGGGCGACGACGTCGTCCAGCAGCGCACGCAGCCGCTCGTGCCAGTCGGGCAGCCGCACGTCGATCAGCGGGTTGACGTGGACGTGCGCATCGCCAGCGTGCCCGAAGATCACGCCGCGCACACCGTGCCGCTCGAGGGCGGCCCGCACGCCGCGGACGTAGTCGGGCAGCCGCGCTGGCGGCACGGCACCGTCCTCGATGAACTGCATGGACTTGAGCGACGGGTCGAGCCGGGAGAGGATAGGGCTCGCCGCGTGGCGCAGCGCCCACAGCCGATGCTCGGCGTCGGCGTCGAGGGCAAGCGCGACGTGCGTCGCCCCGGCCGCGCGGAATGCGTGTTCGAGGCGCTGCGCGGCGGCGCTCGCCTCGCCGGCGGACGGCGCTTCGACTTCGGCGAGCAGCACGGCCTCCGTGCCGGCGGGGATCGGCATCTCGACGCCGCCCGATGCTGCGACGTCCAGGAAGGTGCGGTCCAGCAGCTCGCAGGCGGCCGCGCCGGCCGCGCGCGCCTGCACGGCGGCGTCCACCGCCTGCTCCAGCGTCGCGAAGGCGCCAAGCAGGCTCGCCGTCGCCGCCGGAACGGGCTCGAGCGACAGCTCCAGCTCGGTGAAGATCGCGAGCGTGCCCTCGCTGCCCACGAGCAGGTCGACGAGTTCGCCGCTGCGCGCGTAGTCGGCCGTTGCGTAGCCCGAAGAGTTCTTGCGCACGTCCGCGTGCACGGCCGGCGCCGATTGCTCGCCGGCGACGACCGGCGCGTGGGCGTCGGACAGGAAGCGCGCGATCGCAGGGACCTCCGCCGGCGGCGCCTGGCCGCGACGCACCTCGGCGATCGAGCCGTCGTCGAACACGCAGCGCAGCGCGCGCACCCAGGGGCGCATCGCACCGTGGCGCAGGGTGTGGGCGCCGGCCGCGTTGGTCGAGGCCATCCCGCCTACCGTGCAGAACTCCCCGCTCGAGGGGTCCACCGGGAACCGCAGCCCCACGGCACGCGCAGCGCGGTCCACCTCGCCGCGCAGGATCCCGGGCCCGACGCGGATGCACCGGCGTGCGGCATCGACGCTTCCCATCGCGCGCAGGCGGCTCAGGTCCACGATCACGCCGTCGCCGATCCCGCCGCCGGCCATCCCGCTTCCTGAGCCACGCGGGATCAACGGCAGCCGATGCTTGCGCGCCCCGCGAACCAGCGCCACGACGTCCGCCTCGCTGGCTGGAACGGCGACCGCGCGGGGATGGAACCGCGCGATCCCCGCGCCCTCGCCGTAGACGGCCCGGGCGGCGTCGTCCTGGCGGAAGGTCCCGGAGAACCCGGGAGGCGCGGCGAGCCCGGTGGCGGTAGCTTTGAGCATTGCCTCAAGTCTAACACGCCCGCCGGTGACGCAGAGCCAGCCCCTCCCCGACCCGCACGCCGATCCGCGCCTCGACGACGCGCTGCAGTTCTCCCGCGAGATCCTGCCCGCCGTCTCGCGGACGTTCGCGCTCAGCATCCGCGTCCTGCCCGGGGACCTGGGGCGCGCGGTGAACAACGCGTACCTGCTGTGCCGCATCGCCGACACGATCGAGGACGAACCGGCCAAGCCGGCCGAGGACAAGGCGGCGCTGCTCGACGCGATGCTCACCTGCTTCGACGATGCGGGCACCGCCGACGCCTTCCCCTCGCGCCTGGCGTCGCTGACCGGCGAGTCCGCGCACGTGCGGCTCGCGCGGCACGCGGATCTCGTCTTCCTGGTCTGGCGCTCCCTGCCCGCCGCCACGCGTGCGCATGTGCGCCGCTGGGTCACCGAGATGGTGCTGGGCATGCGCAAGTTCGTGCTGCTGTATCCGCACGGCATCCGCATCCAGAGCCTGGACGAGTATCGCGAGTACTGCTACTACGTGGCGGGCACGGTGGGCTACATGCTCACCGACCTCTGGCACGAGCACACCTCCAGCATCGGCACGCGCGAGTATGCCATGCTTCGCGAGCGCAGCCGCGCCTTTGCCGAGGCGCTGCAGACGGTGAACATCCTGAAGGACGTGGCGCAGGACGCGGAGCACGAGAACTCGATCTACATCCCGCAGGAGCTCCTGCACGAGCACGGCAGCAGCCACGCGACCATCCTGGCTGCCGACACCGCCGGCCAGACCCGCGCCGCGCTCACGTCGCTCGTGCAATTGGCCTGGACGGACCTGGAGCACGCCACGGAGTACCTGCTGCGCATCCCGCGCCGCGCCGTGTCCATCCGCCTCTTCTGCGCGCTGCCGCTGCTCTTTGCCTACGCCACCCTGCGCGACCTCACGCGCACGCCGGCGGCCCTCGTGCGCCGAG
>DASZRI010000042.1:0-6411 GCA_035549215.1 Gemmatimonadaceae bacterium
CAGCCGCCGCGTGACGTGGTGCACGGCGCGCCCGGCGCACACCGCGTCCTCGCGCGAGAAGTGCCCCTCGGGCCCGCCGCACACGATGGTGAGGTCGGTGCCCTTGCGCAGCGCGGCCCGCAGCACGGCGAGCGCCGCCGAGAAGTTGACGTAGGACGCGACGAGGACGTCACGCGCGCCCTGCGAGGCCGCGATGGCCGCCGTCCCGTTGGTCGTCGTCATGAGGACGGTCTTCCCCTCCACCGCCTCGCGCGTGAACTCCAGCGGCGAGTTGCCGAGGTCGAAGCCCTCGATGGCGCGCATGCGGCGCTCCCCGGCCAGGCGCACTTCCTTGCGGTCGAACGAGCGCGCCCGCTCCACGACCTCGTCGGAGCTCTGGAACGGGATCACGGCGCGCGCGCCGTTGGCCAGGGCGGCGGCAATGGAACTCGACGCGCGCAGCACATCCACCACCGCCACCATCCGTCCGGCCACATCACCCGGCGCCACTTCCTGCGCCGAGAAGCACACCTCAACACGCACCTACGTCGGCTCCTTCATGAGGTCGCTTTCGCGCTCGAGGAACTTGGTGTCCACCTCGCCGCGCACGAACCGCTCGTTGTGCATCACGCGGCCCAGGAACGGGATCGTGGTCGTCACGCCCTCGATGACGAAGCTGTCCAGCGCCACGCGCATGCGTGCGATGGCCTCGGCGCGGTCGCGTCCCTGGCAGATGAGCTTGGCAATCAGCGAGTCGTAGTACGGCGGCACCGTGTAGCCCGCATAGACGTGCGAGTCGAGGCGCACGCCAGGGCCGCCAGGCGGGTGGAAGGTGACGATCTTGCCCGGCGACGGCTGGAAGTTGCGCGCCGGATCCTCGGCGTTGACGCGCACCTCGATCACGTGGCCGCGCAACGGCGGCATCTCGGTGATGCTCAGCGGCTCGCCCGCAGCCACGCGGATCTGCTCCTTCACCAGGTCCACGCCGGTCAGGTTCTCGGTGACCGGGTGCTCCACCTGGATGCGCGTGTTCATTTCCATGAAGTAGAACGAGCCATCCGTGTCGAGCAGCATCTCGATCGTGCCGGCGCCGACGTAGTTGATCGCCTTGGCGCCGGCCACCGCGGCCGCGCCCATGCGCGCGCGCAGGTCCGGCGTCACCGCGGGGCTCGGTGCCTCCTCGATGAGCTTCTGGTGTCGGCGCTGCACCGAGCAGTCGCGCTCGCCCAGGTGGATGACATGGCCGTGCATGTCGCCCAGGATCTGGAACTCGATGTGCCGCGGGCGCGCGAGGTACTTCTCGACGTACACGTCGCCGTTGCCGAAGGCGCCCAGCGCCTCGGAGCGCGCGAGCTGGAACGACCGCGCGAAGTCGTCCACGTCCTTGGCGACGCGCATGCCCTTGCCACCGCCGCCGGCGGCCGCCTTGATGATCACGGGAAAGCCGATCTGCTTCGCGAACTCGAGCGCCTCGTCCGCGTCCTCCACGGGGCCCGGCGTCCCCGGCACGATCGGCACGCCCACCGCCGTCATCGCCTTGCGCGCGGCGGCCTTGTCGCCCATCACGCGGATCTGCTCCGCCGTGGGGCCGATGAACGCGATGTTGGACGCGGCGCAGGTTTCCGCGAACTCCGCGTTCTCGGCCAGGAAGCCGTAGCCCGGGTGGATCGCGTCGGCGCCCGTGATCTCGGCGGCCGCGATGATGCGCGGGATGCGCAGGTACGAGTCGCGCGCCGGCGGGGGGCCGATGCACACGTCGTCGTCGGCGAAGCGCACGTGCAGGGACTCGCGGTCCGCCTCGGAGTAGACGGCGACGGTCTGGATGCCCAGCTCGCGGCACGCGCGGATGACGCGCAGGGCGATCTCGCCGCGGTTGGCGATGAGGACTTTCTTGAACATGGCCGCGGCTCCTAGCTCGCCGACTCGCCCTCGAAGGGCGTCCAGCTGTTGTCGCTCGTGCCCGCCACGCCCTGCACGCGCAGCGCGAATTCGCTGGGGCTCGTGGCGTAGAACAGGGCGCTCTCGTAGGAGATGATGCCGCGGGTGTAATGCTGCATGAGGGACTGGTCGAAGCTCTGCATGCCGTACTGGACCGTGCCTTCCTTGATCAAGTCGGGAATGTTCAGGAGCTTGGTCATGTCGCGGATCTGGTCGCGCACCGTGGCCGTGTTGATGAGGATCTCGGCGGCGGGAATGCGGCCGGGCTTGTCGGCGCGCGGCACGAGCCGCAGCGACACGACGGCCTGCAGCGCGCTGGCCAGCGAGAATCGCACCTCGGCCTGCTGGTGCGGGGGGTAGAACGACAGCACGCGGTTGATTGTCTGCGTCGCGTCCGTCGTGTGCAGGGTGGAGAACACGAGGTGGCCCGTGTCGGCCGCCTTGAGCGCCGTGTCCAGCGTCTCCAGGTCGCGGATCTCGCCGATGAGGATGACGTCCGGGTCCTGGCGCAGCACGCGGCGCAGCGCCTGCGCGAACGTGGCCGTGTCCGTCCCCACCTCGCGCTGGTTGATGTGGCAGTTGATGTCGCGATGGAGGAACTCGATCGGGTCCTCGATCGTGATCACGTTCGCCTTGCGGTGCTCGTTGATGTGCTGGATCATCGCGGCGAGCGCCGTGGACTTGCCCGACCCCGTGATGCCCGTGACGAGCACGAGCCCGCGCGGCTTGAGCGCGATCTCCTTGAGCACCGGCGGCAGGTTCAGCTCCTCGATCGTGCGCGCCTGGTACGGGATGGAGCGCATCGCGAAGCACAGCGAGCCGCGCTGCTGGTACACGTTGACGCGGAAGCGCCCGATCCCCGGCACGCCGATGGCGAAGTCGCACTCCTTCTCGTCCGCGAACTGCTTCACCTGGCGCGGCGTCATGAGCTGCTCGGCCAGGGCCTTGAGGTCTTCCGGCCGCATCGGCGGCTGGTCCAGCGGCTCCAGGTCGCCGTTCACGCGCAGCGTGGGCGGGCGCCCGACCTTGAGGTGCAGGTCGGACCCGTTCCGCCGGATCATCTGCTCCAGCACCCCCTTGAAGTTGAAGGCGGGTGCGGGCGCTCCACCGGCGGCAGGGACGGCCTGGGTCGGCCGCGCCGGACTATCCATTGGGATCGATGCGGAAGAGGACCTGGCCGTATTCCACCGGCTGCGCGTCCTGCGCGAGGACCTCCTTGATGACGCCCGCGTACTCCGACTCGATCTCGTTCATGATCTTCATCGCCTCGATGATGCACAGCACCTGGCCCTTGGCCACCCGCGTGCCCACCGTCGCGTAGGGCTTGGCGCCCGGTTCCGGCGACTGGTAGAACGTGCCCACCATCGGCGACTTCACCTCGAGCCCCGCCGGAGCCGCCGGCTTGGCCAGGGCCTCGGCCTCCACCGCGGCCGCCGGAACGCCCTGCGCCGGCGTGGTCCGCGGCGCCTCGGGAGCCGGGAGCGCGGCCGGCAGCGCCATCGGCGCCGCCATCTGCACCGCGCCGCGCTGCGTCGGGCTCTTGGAGATGCGGATCTTCATCCCCTTGTCGGACGAGATCTCGATGGAGTCCACCGTGGAATCGTCGATGATCTCGATCAGCTTCTTGACGTATCGAAGGTCGATCATAGTTGGTTGGTAAAGGCCCGTCGCGCCGGTCAGGCCAGCTCGAGTAGCTCCCTCGGGAAATCCGTCAACAGGCGCGACCCGTCCGCGCCCAGCCAGACATCGTCCTCGATCCTCACCCCGCCCCACCCCGGCCGGTAGATCCCCGGCTCGATCGTCACCACGGCCCCCTCCGGCAGCGGCAGTTCGTTCGTCCGCGCCAGCCGGGGTGCCTCATGGACTTCAAGGCCGATCCCATGGCCCAGGCTGTGACCGAACAGGTCCCCCAGCCCATTCCGCTCAATGTAGCTCCGCGCGACCCGGTCGGCATCCCGCCCCGCCATTCCGGCATGAACAGCCGCCCGGGCGGCCGCGTTGGCCTCGCGAACCACATCATAGAACTCGCGCTGCTCCGGGGTCGCCCGGCCGACGACGACGGTCCGCGTCACGTCGGAGCAGTACCCCTCCACGACCGCGCCAAAATCGAACAGGAGGAAGTCGCCGCTCGCCACGCGATGCGACGTGGGATGCGCGTGCGGCAGCGCCGACCGCGCGCCGGCCGCGATGATAGTCGGGAACGCGAAGCCTTCGCTCCCCTGGTCGCGCAGGGCGTGCTCCAGGAGCCCGGCCACCTCGAGTTCGGTCATCCCCGCACGAACGAGCGGCAGGGTCCGCTCCAGCGCCCGCGTCGCGACGTCCGCCGCCCGCTTGATGGACGCGACCTCGGTCGCGTCCTTCCGCTCACGCAGCCGCTCCACGATGTCCACGGCCGGGCGCCACTGCCAGCGCGCGCCGGCGTCGAGCAGCCGCTCGAAATCGCGATGGGTGATGTGCGCGGATTCGAAGCCGATCACGTGCAGGTGCGGCAACGCCGCGAGCTGCTGCCACAGTCCGGCCCACAGGCTCGTGGACTCGATGATCACGCGCGCCAGGTCGCCGACCTCGTCGACCACCTGCGTCTCGTACCGGAAGTCGGTGAGGAACACCGTCTCGTGCGGCGAGACGAGCAGCAGGGCGCTCGAGCCGGAGAATCCGGTCAGGTAGCGAATGTTCGCCGGGCTCGTGACGAGCAGGGCGTCCAGGTGCGCCGCCGAGAGCGCGTCGGCCAGCGCCGCGAGGCGCGATCGTCGCGGGTCAGGCACGGGCCGAGAGGCGCGCCACCAGGCCCCGAAGCGCCAGGTCGTATCCCACGGTGCCGAGGCCGCAGACGACGCCGACGGCCGCGGGTGCCAGCATCGAGTGACGGCGCTCCGGCTCCCGCGCGTACACGTTCGTCACGTGCACCTCGACGAACGGCACCTCCACGCCGACCAGCGCATCGCGCAGCGCCAGGCTGCTGTGGCTGTAGGCGCCGGCGTTGACGATGGCGGCGTGCACGCGGCCGCGCCACGTGTGCACGGTGTCGATGAGCTGGCCTTCCCCGTTGTGCTGGGCGAACTCGATCTCGGCGCCGAGCTCGCGGGCGAGCGCCGTGAGCCGGCGCTCCACGTCGGCCAGCGTCTCTCGGCCGTACAGGGCAGGCTCGCGCGTGCCCAGCAGGTTCAGGTTGGGCCCGTTGAGGACGGCGATTCTCACTTCTTCTTCAGCCCTTCAAGCCAGGATGTGAACTGCGCGATGTCGTCCGCGGATGCGGCCGCCGGCGGCGCGGACGTGGACGGATTCACCATCGGCGTCCCGGCAGCGGGCGTGGGTGGCGCGAAGAACTGGTCGAACGAGAAGCCGGACGGCTGCTGCTCCTGCGCCGGCGCCCCCTCGCGGAACACCGTGTCGAGCGAGATCTCGCTGCTGGCCCGGCGCGCCGGCGCCCCGGCGATCTCGGCCGCCGAATCCGACGACTCCTGTGCGGCGTCGAACTGGAAGGCGCTGGCGAGCACTTCGGCGGCGCGCGCATCCTCACCACGCACGTTCGCGCCCCCAAAGAGTGCGTCCAGTGTGCCGCTCACCGTGGGCGCAGCCGCGGCGGCCACCTCCACCTGCGCCTCGGCATAGGCCTCGACGTGCGCCTCGACAAGCGCAGGCGCGGCCGGCTCGATCGGCGCCGGCTCGGGGGCGGGCATGGATTCCTGCGCCGGCATCGACGCGGCCGGCGTGCTGCCCGGCACATGCAGCGCGATGGCCGCGAGGAACTCGCGGATCGTCGGCCCTGTGTTGGCGGCGTCGAGCTCGGGAGCGCTCGACGCGACGGCCGGCGCCGGCTCGGGTTCCGGCTCCGGCATCGCGAACGCGGTCGCGTCAAAGTCGGGCACGGCCTGCGGCACGGCCTCGGCGGCTTCGGGCGCCGCCGGCGGCATCTCGAATGCGTCCGCGATCGGCGGCTCCGGTATCACGACCGACCCCGACACGGGCGTCGGGGCGCTCATGGCGAGGATGTTCGCGAGCTTCTGCTCGATCCGCGCGTCGCCGGGATTCTGCTGCAGGAGCTGGCGGTAGACGCGCAGCGCCTCGTCCGCATGCCCTTGCGACAGGTACAGCTCCGCCATCGTCTCGGTGGCGAACGGATCGTGCGCCGTCGGCGTTTCGTCCTCGGCAGCGGCCGCAGTCGCGGGCGCGGCAGGCGCCTCCGGTGCGGCAAACTCCAGCGGCAGGTCCATCAGATCTGCCCCGTCCTCCGCGCCACGCGGAAGGGCCGGCTCCGCAGGGGCTGGCACGGCAGCGACGGGCTCCATGACGAATTCCGCAGCCGGCTCGAGATCCGGCAGCGACGCCGTTGGCGTTGCCGGCAACTCGGCAGCGGGCAGCTCGAACTCGGCGGCATGGGCCGGCTCGGGCACCGCGCTCTCGGCAGCGGGCAGCTCGAACTCGGCGGCATGGGCCGGCTCGGGCACCGCGCGCTCGGCAGCGGGCAGCTCGAACTCAGCGGCATGGGCCGGC
>DASZRI010000043.1:0-2436 GCA_035549215.1 Gemmatimonadaceae bacterium
GGTGCGGCCCAGCGCGGCCCCGCCGGGCGAGGCGCGTCCCGCGCGTCCCGCCGCCGGCGAGCGCGACAAGGGGGCGTCGGGGCTCAGTGACATGGAGATCCCGACGTTCATCCGGAGGCAGATGGATTGACGGTGCGTGGCGCCCGGGTCGTCACCTACACGGTGGTGGCCGTCCTCGCCTTCTTTGCGCTGCGCGCAACTCCGCCGATCGCCCCGCGACCGGCGGAGGTCTTGTCTCAGGCAGGGGTGCCGACGACGCACCTCCGCTTCGACACCCTGGGCCGCGGCGAGACGCTGCTCGGCCTGTTCATGCGCAGCGGCCTGAGTGACACGTCGGCCGGGAACGCGGTTCAGGCGGCCACCTCGCTGGACCCGCGGCGCGTTCCCGCCGGCATGCCGGTCACCATCAAGTCCGACACGACCGACAGCGAGCCCAGCGAGATCACGCTGCAGCTCGCCGTCGACCGGCTGCTGCACCTCGTGCGCCAGCAGGACGGCTCGTGGATCCAGCGCGACGAGCGCCTGCCCTGGAAGACGGACACGATCACCGTCGCCGGCACGATCCACAGCAACCTGTACCAGGCCATGGATGCCGCGGCCGGTTCGATGCTGCCGGACAACGCGCGCCAGCAGCTGACGTGGGGGCTCGCCGACATCTACGAGTACCGCGTGGACATGAGTCGCGACCTGCAGGACGGTGACACGTTCAAGGTCATGGCGGAACGCGCCGTCTCGCCCACCGGCGTGACGAAGATCGGCAGGATCCTCGTGGCCGCGATGAAGCTCTCCGGCACCGAGACGGACGCCGTGCTGTTCACCAGCAAGGCCACGTCGGCGCAGTACTTCGACCAGAAGGGGCAGTCGCTGCGCGCCGCGTTCCTGCACGCGCCGCTGGAGTTCCGCCGCATCTCCAGCACCTTCGGCACGCGCTTCCACCCGATCCTCAAGACGTGGCGCTCCCACAAGGGCACCGACTACGCCGCCGCGTCCGGCACGCCGGTGCGCGCCATTGCGGACGGCGTGGTGCTGCGCGCCGGGTGGTCCAACGGGTACGGCAACCTGATCGAGATCCGCCATCCCAACGGCTTCATCACCCGCTACGGCCACATGCGCGGGTTCGCCCGCGGAATCCACGGCGGCTCCCGCGTGACCATCGGCCAGACCATCGGCTACGTGGGCATGACCGGGCTCGCCACGGGCCCGCACCTCCACTTCGAGGTGCTGGTCAACGGCGTGCAGCGCGACCCGCGCGTCGCGCTCAAGAGCACGGGCGGCCAGCCGATCGCCGAGAGCGAGCGTGTCGCGTTCACGCAGCTGCGCGACCGCCTCCTGTCCCAGCTCGGCGGCGTCGGCTCCGACGTCGCCACCGTCGCGCAGCGCTAGGCGCGCGCGCCCGCCAGGGTGACGCCCATGGCGCTCTGGCTGCTGGCACTCGCGGGCGGCATCCTCACCGCCCTCCTGCAGTACGGGTGGCGGCAGCCGCGGCGGCTGGCCGCGTCGCCGCTGCCGGCCGCCCTGCGCGCGCTTGCCGTGACGCTTGTGCTCGGGCTCCTGCTCGACGCCCCCGGTTGGTTCGCCGCGCGGCCGCGCCCGTGGGTCGCGCTGGACGTCTCCGCGAGCATGGCACGCGGCCGCGATTCCGCGGCGTGGACCCTCGCGCGCAACGCTGCGCGGAGCGCCGGGGCGGATTCCATCCTGCTCGTCGGCGACTCGCTGCGTGCCGGCCCGATCCCGGCGCGGCCTGCAGACCAGGCGACGCACCTTGGCGCAGTGGTCGAACGGGCGTTGGCATCGGGGCGGCCCGCCATCGTGGTCACGGACGGCGAGTCCCCCGATGCATCCACGCTTCGTGAGCTGCCGTCCGGCTCGCGCATCGTGCTCGTGGCGCACCGGCCGGCGCCGGACGCCGCGCTGGCGTCGCTCGATGCGCCGCGCGCGATGATCGCGGGCGACACCGTGGAGGTGCGCATCACGATCGTGGCCGGCGCTGGCGGTGCAGGGCGAGGCACCGTCGCCCTCGCGCTCGACGACCGCGTGCTGGCCCAGGCCCGGCTCGATTCGCTGGCCCCGTGGGCGGAGCGCGACCTGGCCGTGCGCGCGAAAGTGGACGCGCCCGCCGGCCCCGCGGTGCTGCGCGCGGTGCTCTCCGCTGCGGGTGACGCGGAGCCGCGCAACGATACGCTGGCCGTGGGCGCGGACATCGCGCGCCAGGCCGGCGCGGTGTTCGTCTCCACGTCGCCCGACTACGACGCCCGCTACGCGCTCGCCGTGCTGCGTGGCGCGGTGTCGCTGCCCACGCGCGGCTACTACCGCGTGTCGCCGGGCAACTGGCGGCTGGACGGCACGCTGGCGTCGGTGAGCGAGTCCGCCGTGCGCGCGGCGTTCCGCGATGCGCCGATCGCCGTGCTGCACGGCGACACGGCGATCTTTGGCGCG
>DASZRI010000044.1:0-2645 GCA_035549215.1 Gemmatimonadaceae bacterium
CCCGCGAGCGCAACGTCGCGGCCCACCATCATGCGCGCGATGTCCGCCGGCGAGGTGTCCTTCGTGGCCACGCGGCCGATCGTGCGCCCCTGGCGCATCACGGTCACCGTGTCCGAGATCTCCATCACCTCGTCCAGCTTGTGCGTGATGAGCACGATCGTGTCGCCCGCGGCGCGCATGCGGCGCAGCACCTCCCACAGCTCGTCCACTTCCGGCGGCGACAGCACCGCCGTCGGCTCGTCGAGGATCAGGATCCTGGCGCCCCGGTAGAGCGTCTTGAGGATCTCCACCCGCTGCGCCTCGCCCACGCTGAGCTCGCTCACGCGGCGCCCCGGCTGCACGGCGAGCCCCGTGCGCGCGCTCAGTTCCGCCACGGCGCGCTCGGCCCCGGCGCGGTCGAGCTGCCCGCCGCGCGTGATCTCGTGGCCGAGCATCACGTTCTCGGCCACCGTCAGCGTGGGGACGAGCATGAAGTGCTGGTGCACCATCCCCACGCTCGCGGCGATCGCGTCGCTGGTGTCCCAGCCGGTCACGTCGCGCCCGTTCACCTCCATGGTGCCGGCGCTGGGCTGGTACATGCCGCTCAGCACGCGCATGAGCGTGGACTTGCCGGCGCCGTTCTCGCCGACGAGCGCGTGGATCTCGCCGCGCGCCACCTCGAGCGAGGCGCCGCGGTTGGCCTGCACCGGCCCGAACGACTTGACGATCCCCTGCAGCCGGATGGCGCGGGCTTCCGTGGTATCGGTCATCGAGTGCTCGGCACCTTGATCCTGCCCGCGATGATGTCGGCCTTGATCTGCTCCAGCCGCGTGCGGACGCTGTCGGGGATGAGCGCCTTGTTGTGCTCGTCGTACACGTAGCGCACGCCATTCTGCGCCAGGCCAAACGAGTAGATGCCGCCCTTGAACGTCCCGTCCTTCACGCGCTTGATCGCGTCGAACACCGCCGCGTCTACGCCCTTCACCATGGAGGTCAGCACGTAGCCCGGCGCCTCGGCGTACTGGTCCGCGTCCACGCCGATGGCCAGGCGGTGCATCTCGCGCGCCGCCTCGAACACGCCCAGCCCCGTGGAGCCGGAGGCGTGGAAGATCACGTTGACGCCGGACTGGTACTGGCTCAGCGCGAGCTCCTTGCCCTTGCCCGGGTTGCGGAACGCGTCCGGCGTGACGCCCGCGTACTGCGCGATCACCTGGCAGTCGGGGCAGACGTAGTGGACGCCGGCGGTGTAGCCCGCCTCGAACTTCTGGATGAGCGGGAAGTCCATGCCGCCCACGAAGCCGACCTTCTTCGAGTGGCCGACCAGTGCGGCCAGCGCGCCGACCAGGAACGAGCCCTCTTCCTCGCGGAACTTGAGCGCGGCCAGGTTGGGCGGCGGCTGGATGACGTTGCCGTCCTTGTCCGTGGCCACCGAGTAGTCCACGCCGGCGAAGCGCGTGTTCGGGTATTCTCTTGCCAGCGCGGTGAGGTCGTCCGTGAAGATGAAGCCGACGCCGACCACGAGGTCCATGCCCTCGGCCGCGAGCAGGCGCAGGCCGGCCTCGCGATCGGGGCCGTCGCCCGGCTCGATGAACCGCACGTGCACGCCGAGTTCCTTCTCGGCGCGCTCGGCGCCCACGTACGCGCCGTCGTTGAACGACTTGTCGCCGCGGCCGCCGACGTCGAACACGATGCCGACATTGATGGCATCGTGCCGGATCTCGGGGGAGACGGCGCCGGACGGGCGCACGAAAAGGAGCACCGCGTGGGCGGCCAGCAGGACGCCCACGAGGATCATCAGCTTTCGCATGGCCTGAACAATCGTTCGCGCCGCGTCGTGCGGCAAGGCGCCCGGCGCCCCTTACGGGCGGGGCGGCCGCTCGGGAAGCTCGATCGTGAACGTCGAGCCGCGCCCGACCACGCTCTCGACGTGGAGTGCGCATCCCATCAGCCGGCACAGGTCGCGGCTGATGGCCAGGCCGAGGCCCGTGCCGCCGAAGCGCACGCTGGTGCTGGCGTCGGCCTGCTCGAACGGCTCGAAGATCGCCTGCAGCCGCTCGGCGGGGATGCCGATGCCGGTGTCCACGACAGCGATCGTGCACGGCGTGCCCTGGGCGTCGGCCGTCACGCGCACGGTCACGCTGCCTTCCTGCGTGAACTTCAGCGCGTTGCCCACGAGGTTGATCAGCACCTGGCGCAGGCGCACCTCGTCGCTGGTGATCGCCCGCATGTCCTCGGGCACCTCGGCGCGGAGCGACACCGGCGTGCCGGCCACGCGCGACTCGAGCTGCGCGATCACGCCGCGCACCAGCGCGCCCACGTCCACGATGCCGAGCGTGATCTCCAGGTGCCCGGATTCCACGCGCGCGATGTCGAGCACCTCGTTGATCAGCCCGAGCAGGTGCATGCCGTTGTCGCGGATGCGCTCGATGTACGTGCGCTCGCTGGCCGGGCGCGAACCGCCGCGCTGCAGGATGAGGTTGGCGAAGCCGATGATCGAGTTGAGCGGCGTGCGCAGCTCGTGGCTCATCCGGTTGAGGAAGTCGCTCTTGGCGTGGTTGGCACGTTCCGCCTCCCGCGTTGCCTCGACCAGTTGTGCCTGCATCCGCTCGCGCGCGGCGAGCTGCGCGCGCAGCCGGATCTCCGCCATGACGCCGGCCGCGAGGTCC
>DASZRI010000045.1:0-7157 GCA_035549215.1 Gemmatimonadaceae bacterium
CGAGGTGGACCCGGAGCTGCTGCGCACGTACGAGAAGCTGGGCATCCCGCTGCACGAGCAGAAGATGCTGGCCGGCGTGGCGGTGGACGCGATCTTCGACTCGGTGTCCGTGGGCACGACGATGCGCAGCCAGCTGGTCGAGCTGGGGATCATCTTCTGCTCGCTGGGCGAGGCGATCCACACCCATCCCGAGCTGGTGGAGAAGTACCTGGGCTCGGTGGTGCCGTACAGCGACAACTTCTTCGCGGCGCTCAATTCCGCGGTGTTTTCCGTCGGCTCGTTCGTGTACGTGCCCAAGGGCGTGCGCTGCCCGATGGAGCTGTCCACGTACTTCCGCATCAACTCGGCGGACACGGGCCAGTTCGAGCGGACGTTGATCGTCGCCGACGAGGGCGCGTACGTGAGCTACCTGGAAGGGTGTACGGCGCCGAAGCGGTCCACCAACCAGCTGCACGCGGCGGTGGTGGAGCTGGTCGCGCTCAAGGGCGCGACGATCAAGTACTCGACGGTGCAGAACTGGTACGCCGGCGACAAGGACGGCAAGGGCGGCATCTACAACTTCGTCACCAAGCGCGGGAAGGCGTTCGAGAACGCCAAGATCTCGTGGACGCAGGTGGAGACGGGCTCGGCCATCACCTGGAAGTACCCGAGCGTGATCCTGCAGGGCGACAACTCGGTGGGCGAGTTCTACAGCGTGGCCGTGGTGAACAACAGGCAGCAGGCGGACACGGGCACGAAGATGCTGCACCTGGGGCGCAACACGAAGAGCACGATCGTCTCCAAGGGGATCAGCGCGGGCGAGGGGAACAACTCGTACCGTGGCCGCGTGTACGTGGGCCCCAAGGCCGAGGGCGCGCGCAACTACACGCAGTGCGACTCGATGCTGGTGGGCAACCGCTGCGGGGCGCACACGTTCCCGTACATCGAGGTGAAGAACCACACCGCGCAGGTGGAGCACGAGGCGAGCACGTCGAAGATCGGGGAGGACCAGATCTTCTACCTCAAGCAGCGCGGGTTGAGTGCCGAGCAGGCGGTGAGCATGATCGTGAGCGGCTTCTGCAAGGAAGTGTTCAAGGAGCTGCCGATGGAGTTCGCGCTGGAGGCGCAGCAGCTGCTGGGGATCACGCTCGAGGGGAGCGTGGGGTAACGGCAACTGCAGATGTGAGATGTGAGATATGGGATGTGAGCTGTGGGACACGGCAACTGCAGATGTGGGATGTGAGATGTGAGATGTGGGAAGCAAGACACTGACTACGAAGAGTGAGAGATGCTTGAGATCCGCAGCCTCCGCGCCAAGGTGGGCGAGAAGGAGATCCTGAAGGGAATAGACCTGACGGTCCGCGCGGGCGAGGTGCACGCGGTCATGGGCCCGAACGGCTCGGGAAAGAGCACGCTGGCGCAGGTGCTGGCGGGCAACCCGGCGTACGAGGTGACGGGCGGCTCCGTGCAGTACGACGGGCGTGACCTGCTGGAGATGCAGCCCGAGGAGCGGGCGCAGCAGGGCATCTTCCTCGCCTTCCAGTACCCCGTGGAAATCCCGGGCGTGTCCAACGCGTACTTCCTGCGCATGGCGTACAACGAGGTGCGCAAGGCGCATGGCGAGGACGAGGTGGACCCGCTGGAGTTCGCCGCGCTCATGGAAGAGAAGCTCAAGGTCGTGGACATGGACCCGGCGATGCTCAACCGGTCGGTGAACACGGGCTTCTCGGGCGGCGAGAAGAAGCGCAACGAGATCCTGCAGATGGCCGTGCTGGAGCCCAGGCTCGCGATCCTGGATGAGACGGACTCCGGGCTGGACATCGACGCGCTGCGCATCGTGGCCGACGGCGTGAACAAGCTCAAGCGCCCGGACAACGCGACGATCGTCGTGACGCACTACCAGCGGCTGCTGAACTACATCGTGCCGGACTACGTGCACGTGCTGGCGCACGGCCGGATCGTGAAGTCGGGCGGCAAGGAGCTGGCGCTCGAGCTCGAGTCCAGGGGCTACGACTGGGTCATGGACGGGCAGCCGGCGGGAGCGGGTGCGTGACGCAGCGCTACGTTGAGCACTACCGCGCGTTCTCGGCGAACGGGGGTGGTGCGGCACCGGAGTGGGTGCGCGCGCTGCGCGGCGCCGCGCTGGAGCGGTTCGTCGCGCTGGGCTTCCCGACGACGAAGAACGAGGACTGGCACTTCACCAGCGTCGCGCCGATCGCGGAGCGCGAGTTCAAGCTGGTGACGGCGCCGACGGGCGACGTGCGCCGCGCGAACCTGGAGGCGTACGGCTTCGGGCAGGACGCCTGGCCGACGCTCGTGTTCGTGAACGGCCGCTTCGCGCCGGAACTCTCGCGCACGGGCGCCATCCCCGCGGGCGTCCGCGTGCTGCCGCTGGCGCGCGCGTGGACGGAGGCGCCCGAGCTGGCACAGCAGGTCGGCTCGGTGGCCGGCTACGACACGCAGAGCTTCACCGCGCTCAACACGGCCTTCATGTATGACGGCGCCGTGGTGGAGATCGCGAAGGACACGACCGTCGACACGCCGATCCACCTCCTGTTCGTCACCGACCGCCACGCGGCGGACGTGGTGTCGCACCCGCGGAACCTGGTGGTCGCGCGCCGGCACTCCAGGGCCTCCGTGATCGAGAGCTACGTGGGCCTCGGCGACGCCGCGTACTTCACGAACGCGGTGACCGAGGTCCTGGTCGAGGACGGGGCGACGCTGGCGCACTACAAGCTGCAGCAGGAAGGGCAGCACGCGTTCCACGTCGGCTCGGTGGAGGCGCGCCAGGCGCGCGACAGCCACTACGTCTCCTTCTCGCTGGCGGTGGGCGGCGCGCTGTCGCGCACGACCATCGGCACCGTGCTGGGCGGCGAGGGATGCGGCGCAACGCTCAACGGCCTGTACATGCTGGACGGCACGCAGCACTGCGACCACCAGACGCGCATCGAGCATGCGCAGCCCAACACGTTCAGCCGCGAGCTGTACAAGGGGATCCTGGACGGCAGCTCGCACGGCGTGTTCAACGGCAAGGTGTACGTGGACCCGGTCGCGCAGAAGACCGACGGCAAGCAGACGAACAACACGCTGCTGCTCTCGGACCAGGCGCAGGTGGACACCAAGCCGCAGCTCGAGATCTTTGCCGACGACGTCAAGTGCACGCACGGCGCCACGGTGGGCCGGCTGGACGAGACGTCGCTCTTCTACATGAAGAGCCGCGGCGTGGGCGCGGAGAACGCGCGCAAGCTGCTCACCTACGCGTTCGCGGCCGACGTGCTGGAGACGATCGAGAACGACATCGTGCGCGAGGGGCTGGAGGCGCTGACGCTGGCGCGGTACGCGGGGGCGGAGGCGTAGGCACCGTTGTCCCTCGACGCCCTGTACCAGGAGATCATCCTCGATCACAACCGCAAGCCGCGGAACTTCCGCGACATGCCGGGTGCGGATCGCCGGGTGGAGGGGAACAACCCGCTCTGCGGCGACCAGCTCACGCTCTGGCTCAAGCTCGACGGCGACCGCATTGCGGACGTGAGCTTCCAGGGGAGCGGGTGCGCGGTGTCCAAGGCGTCGGCGTCGCTCATGACCGCCGCCGTGAAGGGCAAGACCGTGGACGAGGCGCGCGCGCTGTACGACAAGGTGCATGCCCTCCTGGTCGGCAAGCTCGACGTGGAGGCGGAGCGCGCGGGACTGGGGTCGCTGGCGGCGCTGGGGGGCGTGTCGAAGTTCCCGATCCGCGTGAAGTGCGCGAGCCTGGCGTGGCACGCGCTGCACTCCGCGCTCGACGAGCCCGGCGCGTCCCCGGTCGTGACCACGGACGTGCCGTGAGCGCCTTCGAGCCGCTGGCCGACGCCGCCGACCTGCCCCCTGGCGCACTGCTGTCCGTCCGCAACGCCGCGGGCGAGCCCATCTGCCTGTTCAACCATGCCGGGCACATCGGCGCGATGGTGGACTGCTGCACCCACGCCGAGTTCCTGATGAGTGACGGCGTGGTCCACCGCGACGGGACGATCGAGTGCGTGTGGCATGGCGCGCGGTTTGATTGCCGCACGGGCGCGGTGTGCAAGGGCCCTGCGGTGGACCCGATCGGCCTCTACGACGTGCGCGTCGAGGACGGCAAGGTGCTGGTCGGGCCGCGCAAGGGCGCGGAGGTGGTGCGATGACAACCAGGGCAGGCGCGGCGCCTGGGCGCCGGGCGGACTTCCCGCTGCTCGCGCGCAACCCGGGGCTGCACTACCTGGACTCGGCGGCCACGGCGCAGAAGCCGGCCGTCGTGCTCGACGCCATGCGCGCGTACTACGAAACCGACTGCGCGAATCCGCATCGCGGCGCGTACGACCTGTCGGTGCGGTCCACGGCGCGGTATCACGAGGCGCGGGCGCGGGTGGCGCGCTTCATCGGCGTGCGCGACGTGGATACCGTGATCTTCACGCGTGGCACGACCGAGTCGCTCAACCTCGTGGCTACCGCGTGGGGCCGCGCGAACGTGAAGGCCGGCGACGAGATCGTGGTGACCGGGATGGAGCACCACGCGAACTTCGTCCCGTGGCAGCAGCTCGCGCTGCAGGTGGGCGCGCGGCTGCAGGTGTGCGAGCTGACGGATGACGGTCGCGTGGACCTCGAGCAGCTGCGCCGGTTGGTGGGACCGGGCACGCGCGTCGTTGCGTTCAGCCACGTGTCGAACGCGCTGGGGACGATCAACTCCGCGCGCGAGATCGTGGAAATCGCGCACGCGGCCGGTGCGATCGCCGTGTGCGACGGCGCGCAGGCCGCGCCGCACCTGGTGCTGGACGTGGATGCGCTGGGCGCCGACTTCTACGCCTTCAGCGGGCACAAGATGTGCGGGCCAATGGGCATTGGCGTGCTCGTCGGCAGGCGCGCGATCCTCGAGGCCATGCCGCCCTACCAGACAGGCGGCGACATGATCGAGTTCGTGTACGACGAGCGGAGCACGTGGAACGTGCTGCCCCACAAGTTCGAGGCGGGAACGCCGAACGTGGCGGACGCCATCGGGCTGGCCGCGGCGTGCGACTACCTGGACGCGATCGGCATGTCGAACGTGCGCGCGCACGAGCAGGAACTGCTGGCACTGGCGCACCAGCGCCTGGGCGCGATTCCCGGCGTGCGGATCTTCGGCCCTGCGTCAGTGGCCGACAAGAGCGGCGTGGTGAGCTTCACGCTCGACGGGGTGCACCCGCACGACATCGCGACGATCCTGGACCAGCAGGGCGTGTGCGTGCGGGCCGGCCATCATTGCGCGCAGCCGCTCATGCGGCGGCTCAAGGTGCCGGCCACGGCGCGGGCGAGCGTGTACGTGTACAGCGACGCCGCGGATGTCGACGCGCTGGCGATGGGAGTACGGAAGGCGAAGGAGATCTTCGGGTAGCGCCCTACTTCACCCCGGCCAGCGTCGCCACGAGCAGCGCCGCCCACTGCGGGCCGCGGTACGAGTTCGGCGTATCCTGGTACCATTCCTGCAGCGAGTGCGCGCCGCCACCGGCCCCGCCGCCGGACAGCGTCACCGCGGGAATGCCCAGCGAGATCGGGATGTTGGCGTCCGTGCTCGCGGCGCCCGTCGGGCCCTGAAAGCCGAGCGCGCGCGCAGCGTCCAGCGTGGCCCGCACGATCTTCGCGGTGTCCGCCTGCGAACCCGTCGGGCGGATGCCGATCGTGTCGATCGTCACGCTCAGGCGCGCGCGATCGCCGGGCCAGCGTGCGTTCTCGGCCTCGAGTGCGGCCTGGATGGCGTGATGCACCTTCACGTCGAGCTTCGCCAGCTCGTCCGCGCTCTCGGAGCGCATGTCCACATCCATGGACGCGGCAAACGCGATCGAGTTTACCGACGTGCCACCCTGGATCACGCCGACGTTGAACGTCGTCTTGGGGCTGGTCGGAACCTGCAGGTCGCTGATCATCGCGATGGCGCGACCCAGCGCATGGACAGGATTCGGGATCCCGAACGCGCCGTAGCTGTGCCCGCCCGGGCCCTTGTATGTCACGTGATACCGGTGGCTGCCCACGGCGCGCGTCACGACGCCGAGCCCGATGCCGTCGATCGAGATGAAGTAGTCGATGCGGCCGGGGTAGTCCTTGCCGAACAGCTCGCGCATGCCGCGCAGGTTGCCCGGCCCTTCCTCGCCGACGTCCGCGACGAAGATCACGCGACCGGGCGTGGCGAGCTTGTGCTGCTGGAACGCGCGGGCAACCGTGAGCATCACGGCCAGCCCGCGGCAGTCGTCGCCGATGCCCGGCGCCTGCAGCCGCCCGTTCACCTCCCTCACCTTCACGTCCGTGCCCTCGGGAAACACCGTATCCAGGTGCCCTGCGAGCACCACCGTCGGCCCGCCGCCGGCGCCCGCGCGCTCGGCGATCACGTTGCCCACCGCATCAATGCGCGCGGTGAGCCCCAGCGCCTCGAAGCGACGCTTCACCTCGGCGGCGCGAACTGCCTCCTTGAACGGCGGCGCCGCGATCTCGCACACCGACCGCTGCTGCTGCAGCGTCCACGCCTGGTCGGCCTTGATGCCATCGAGCACGGCGCGCACCGTCGGGTTGTTCGACGGAACCTGCGCCGAAAGAGCGGTGGCACCGAGCAGCCCGAGCACGGCGACCGGGAGCGAGCGACGGAACATGGCGGTCTTGCGCATGACGCTTCGACAGTTGGAGGGACCTTCAGCGCACGAGCCGGCGCGACGTCGCACTGGCACGTTGCCCTGGTAATGTACCTGCCGGATGGCGACGCGGGAGCGGGCGAGCGCGCGTCAGCACAGGTGCACAGCCGTCGCCTTCACGGCCGCGACGACCTCGTTCCCGGGCACCAGCTTCAGGTCCTCGGCCGAGCGCGTGGTGATCGCCGCAACGAGCTCGACGCCGCCCGCGTCCACCGTGACGCGCGTGATCACGCCGGCCGGCGCCAGCTCCACCACGCGCGCCGCCACCTGGTTGCGCACCGACGACGCGCGCATCTCGGGCGACAGCGCGATCTCCTCGGCCCGGATCACGGCATGCACGGCGCCATCCGGCGCGTCGCTCACCGCATGGAGCACGAGCTCCTTGCTGCGGAACTCCACGATGCGCTCGCCGCCTGCATCGGCGCTCACGCCGCGGGCCGTGCCGGGGATGACGTTCTCCGCGCCCACGAAGTCGGCCACGGCGGGCGACGCGGGCTTGCGGAACACCTC
>DASZRI010000046.1:0-2891 GCA_035549215.1 Gemmatimonadaceae bacterium
CTCCGGCGCGTTGGGCTTCACGCGCACGCTCTTGGCAGGGATCCCCACGTACACGTGGTAGGGCCGCACGTCCTTCGTGGCCACGGCCATCGCGCCCACCATTCCCTGCTCCTCGACGTGCACCCCGGCCAGCACCGTGGCATGGTACGTGATGCGCACGCCGTCGCCGATCACCGTCCGCACGTTGGTCACGTCGCGCGCGTCCACGATGCTGTGCGTGTGGCTGTAGATGTTGGCGTAGTCGCTCACCGACACGTTGTTGCCCAGCGAGATGCCGCCGCGGTCGTCGAGCAGCACGTGGCGGTGGATGACCACGTTGTCCCCCACCTCCATGTTGTACCCGAACGAGAACTCCACGTGCTGGAACGCCTTGAAGTTCTCGCCGCACCGCTTGAAGATCATCGGCGCCAGCATCCGCCGGAGCTGCACGCCCAGCCACACGTTTTGCGCGCCGAGCGGCGTGCGGTCGAACGAGTACCACAGCCACAGCAGCGGCTTCACCGGCTGGAAGCGCGCGTCGTCGCACTCGGCGTAGTACTCGGGCTCCAGCGTCACGTTGCGCGGGTCCATGGACGCCAGCGCCAGGCGCGTTGCGGCGGGCAGCGCGGCGTCGGCCACCGCGGTCTCCCAGTTGCTTGCGTACTCCGGGTACCAGAGCTCGGTGAGCGTGCGCCGGCACACCAGCGCACGGTCCGCGCCGGGGGCGGACAATGCCTCGCGCAGCCCGTCCAGCCAGTCCGTCGCCACGCCGGCCGCCGCACGGTCGGGCACGGAACGCAGGGGGAGGAATTTCATGGAACCCTCGTCACTTCGGTTTGGCGGCGCGCGTGCGCACCAGCGCCCGCTCCACCTCGATATTCCGCTCGATTGACTGCCAGTTCGCGTTCGTTACGCCGCTCATCGTGATCGTGAGCGGCTGGTTCAGCGGCAGCCCGTCGTCGAACAGGTACAGCGCGGACTGCATCTCGCGCACCTGCAGGCGGTTCTGCCCGAACCCGGGGCTCAGCGGGATCACCTCCAGCGGGCGGAAATCCCGCCCCGGCGCGCTCACCGTCAGGTCCAGCGGCGTGAACAGCGCGTCCGGCGCCAGCCCGTAGAACGCCACGTACCACACGTTGCGCTCGTGCAGGCCGTGCAGCGCCGCGTACCGTGACACCGTCGCCTGCTTGCTCGCCAGCAGGTCGTGCAGCGCGCGGTACGAGTCCGGCGACAGCACGCGGATCACGTTCTCGTCCAGCGGGATCAGCTTCACGAGCACGTTGTCCAGCTCCAGCTTGACGGCAATGTCGTCCTGCCGGAGCGTGCCGTGCCCCGCGGGAATAATCCCGGATTCGGCCGGGCCGTTCGCGGCGCCTTCGGCGGCGGGGGCAGGCGCCGGGGACGCGGGCACCCCGGCGGCGGGCGCGCCGCACGCGGCCACTCCCATGCACGCCAGCAGGCCCGCGCCGCGCATCATCCGCCGCATCTCACCCCTCGCGCCACGACGGCGCCGTCGTCAGGTCCACGATCGCCGCGGCGAGCTCGTCGCGCCCGGCGCCCGTCATCGCGCTGAACGGGATCACCTGGTCCTCGCTCACGCCGACCCGCTCCGCCAGCGCGGCCACGCGCGCCTTCACCTCGCGCGGCCGCAGCTTGTCCACCTTGGTCGCCACCACGATCGTCGGCACGCCCAGCTCGGCCAGGAACTCGAACATCTCCAGGTCGTCCGTTGACGGCTCGTGCCGCGAGTCCAGCAGCTGCACGATGCCGCGCAGCTCGTGGCTCCGCCGCAGGTATCCCTCGATCAGCGGCTTCCACTCGGCGCGCCGCTCCCGTGAGATACGGGCGTAGCCGTACCCCGGCAAGTCCACGAGCACGAACTGGTGGTTCACGTCGAAGAAGTTGATCTCGCGCGTGCGCCCGGGCGTGTTGCTCACGCGGGCGAACTTCTTGCGCCGCACCAGCGCGTTGAGCAGCGACGACTTGCCCACGTTCGAGCGGCCCGAGAACGCCACCTCGGGGCCCGCCGGCTCCGGTCGCCATCCCGTGGCCGACGCCATCGGCCCCAGGAATTCCAGGTGCCGGATGACCAGCGGATCCGCGCCCGGCTTCGTCGCGTCGCTCATTGCGTGAACGCCGTGGTGGACGGCATGTCTCCCGCGAACGGCGCGCGCACCAGCGCCACGGCAAGCACTTCGTCCATTGTCTTCACCGCGTGGAAGCGGACGCCGGCGCGCACTTCCTCCGGCAGCTCCTCCACGTCGCGCGCGTTCTGCTGCGGGATGATCACGTCGGCCACGCGGTAGCGATGCGCGGCGACCGCTTTCTCGCGCAGCCCGCCGATGGGCAGCACGCGTCCGCGCAGCGTCACCTCGCCGGTCATCGCCACGTCGCCGCGGATCGGCACGCCGCCCAGCGCGCTCACCAGCGCCGTGCAGATCGCGATCCCCGCCGACGGCCCGTCCTTGGGCGTACCGCCGGCCGGGATGTGGATGTGCAGGTCCCGCGTGCGCAGCAGCTCCGGGTCGATGCCCAGCGCCTGCGCCCTGGCGCGCACGTAGCTCAGCGCGGCCGACGCCGACTCCTTCATCACGTCGCCCAGCGTCCCGGTGAGCTGCAGCTTGCCGCGCCCCGGCACCACGCTCACCTCGATCTCGAGCACATCGCCGCCCACCGAGGTGTATGCGAGCCCCGTTGCCACGCCCACCTTGGGCTCGAGCGCCAGCGGCGACTCGGCGTACGGCGCCACCCCCAGCAGCTCGCGCAGGTCCGACGCGCGCACCGTGTCCGCGCCCGGTGCGGCCGCGCCCAGCTCCGCGCGCCGCCGCGCCAGCTTGCGCGCCACGCGCGCGATGCGCCGCTCCAGGTCGCGCACCCCCGCCTCGCGCGTGTAGTCGCGCAAGATCGCCGGC
>DASZRI010000047.1:0-2387 GCA_035549215.1 Gemmatimonadaceae bacterium
GGCCGCGGCTCCAACGGCGAGCACGAATGTCGCAAGTCGCTGACGCAGCTTGTCTTGCATCATTCCGGACGATGAGTGGACAGGGGGCACGAAGCTGTGAAATCTAGGGCGGGCACTCCCGCCGGGGTAGCTACCTTGGAGCGCCCGCAAGGTTCCGGCGGATGTCATCGGCTCAGGGAACGGCGCGAGGCCGGCCTCGCTGTCGCGCGGATGCTACGACGGCGACTTCTCCGCTACGGCGTTGGTTCAGCTTGCCCCTGGAGGGCAAGCACCTGGATAGTTCCTGACCGTTCGATCAGTATATGAAGACTCGCGTCCCCACGTCCACAAGATCGTACAGCCGCTCGACATCCTCGTTCCGCAGGCGCACGCACCCGTGACTGACCGATCGGCCAACCGTCTCGGGGTGGTTGGTCCCGTGGATCCCGTAGCCGTCGCCGATGTTCAGGCGACGAGTCCCCAGAATGCCGGCGTAGACGCGCTGGTTCGTCCCGTCCGGCGGGACCACCATCCGCCCACCGACCACGATCTCGTGACCCTCACTCACCGAGTAGGGCTCGACCCTGCCCTCCGGCAGCCGCCGCACGACATCGTTGCCCAGCACCGCAATCTGCGATCCGTCAGGCAGAGGGATCGTCGTCGAGCGCGTCATGTGCAGCAGGCCGAGCCCGCGCTTCCTGGCTTCCTCCACGTAATGCCATTCGGGCGCGATCCAGAGTGGGTCCAGCTCCTTGGATACCACGGTCAGCCGCCCGCGCGGCGTGTCGAATCGCCAGTGCAGGCCGCCGTCGCGCACCAGTGTCTTGCCGGTGCCCGTGCCCACCGGCGCAGAGAACAGCACCGTGTCGCCGTGCCGGTACCAGAGCCGATGGTCGGCCAGGCTGATGACGATGTACGGTCCCCGCTGTGGTGCGAGCGGGGTCGCATCGAGCTCGGCGCGCAGGGCGTCCTCCTGCCTGATCCCGACCGGCTGCGCCTGCGCCAGCGCGCGGACGGTGCGCCGGAGCGCCGCCTCCGCCTCGTTCCTGACGCCCTCCGCCCGACGTGTCGCCGCAAGGAGCGCCGCCGTGGACGCGAGTCCCAGCACGGCGACCGCGCCGAGCCACCACGGGAGCCGCGACCGGTGCGCTGCGCGCGAGCGAAGGAAGGTCCCGGTCATCTGTCCAGCAGGTACACCGTCGCATGCAGCCGCAGCACGGGGGACATCGCGCGCAAGTCGCGCGCGGCGACGCGGATGCCGCTCGGCTCCACCGATGCACTGTCGGCCAGCGGGCCCGGCGTCGCGTAGACCACCATCCCGCTGTCCAGCTGGATGCGCAGTGGATCGGCCACGGCGACGACGGTACGCACTCCCACGAGGCGATGCGGCGCTGCCGTGCCCGCGTGGACGTCCGACGGCGCGATGCGCGCCGGCATCTCGCGCAGCAGCGCCCCAGCACGCTCCAGTCGCACGAGGCGGCTCCGCACGAGTACGGTCAGGTGGACGTGCAGGTCGCTCGCGGCCCGTCGCTCGAGGATGGCCGTCTGCAGCGCGGCGCAGGTGCTGTCCGTGACGTCCGCCACGCGGTCCAGCACTCGCGCCTCGGCCGCCTGCGCTGCGCGCGCCCGCGCCGCGTCGTCGAGTGCCGTGCGCTGCGCGCGCACCAGCCACGCGTCGGCGCTGGCGGACAGCGTGATGACGCCAAGCAGCGCCCCGGTGACGGCACGCATCGTGACGGGCTCCTGTGCGCAGGGCGGGTGCGGCCGGAAGCGGCCGCCCCATGCGCAACCTACGCCGCCCGTCGGCGGCGATCTGTCGCCGAATCGCCTACCGGCGCGTCAGCGCCAGCACGTCCAGGATCGGCACGCCCGAGGGATCGCCACGCCCCGTCCGCACGCGGGCCACGACGATGACGTTCGTCATCGGCGTCAGCGCCTTGGCGTTGTCCACGAGCGCCGGCGGCAGCGTGAGATACAGGAGCGCGCCCTCGTCCCCCGGCCCCTTGGCCAGCAGGTACGGCTCGTTGAGCTTCAGGTCGCGGCGCATCTCGTCGGCGGTCTGGAACGCCAGCACCTGCACGGCCCAGCGCACCAGGTGCCCGGCGTACGCGTCGGGATTCGCGCGCAAGTCGGCCGCGCTGAGCCGCGCGATCGAGCTGTCGGCGGCCGTGAGGTCGTCCTCGCGCATCCAGCCCTCGAGCTGGACGCGCACCCACCCACGCTCGCGGGCGATCGGGGTCAGCACCGCGCCGTGCGCAATCGTCGCCACCGCCGCCACGCCAGGAGCCGGCGACAGCGCGGCCGACGCGCGCGGCGTGAGCGCGTCGGTGTTCTCGGGAATCGCCTGCGCGGCGGGAGCGGGCACGCCGGACGGAGCCGGACCAGCGGGCACCGGCGCCGGTGCCGCG